>NZ_JBHYMF010000017.1:0-61998 GCF_042742855.1 Streptomyces sp. NPDC058877
GGGGCGCCCCACCCGATGGGGTGGGGCGCCCTCGCGCTCGTGGTCCGGTGCGTCAGCGGTTTCCGCCGCGGCCGTTGCCGCGTCCGTCTCCGCCGCCGAGCAGGTCCGTCGGGAGCGTCACTCCGGGGAACGGTTCCGTCGGGTTGGTGTCGCCGGGCTTGGCGTCACCGCGCTTGCGGGGCTTGTTCGGGCCCGCGTCGCCTTCCTTCTCCGGGTCCCTGGGCCTCTCGGCCCGCGGCACGGAGACGGGGCTGAAGCTCGGCGTCTCGTCGGAGTCGAGCGCTCCGGTCATCGCGATCCGCCAGATCGGGCCGGGCAGGCAGCCGCCGCAGACCTTGTCGTAGTAGACGCCGCCGATGGTGAGGTTGTACATCCCCTTCCGCTCGCCGACGTCGTCGCCGACCCAGACGGCGGTGGACAGGTTCGGGGTGTAGCCGACGAACCAGGCGTCCAAGCGGTCGCTGGTGGTTCCGGTCTTGCCCGCGTTGTCGCGGTCGCTGAGGCCGGCCCGGGTGCCGGTGCCGTCCTCGACGACGCCCTTCAGCATCTGGTTGATGGTGTCGGCGGTGCGGTCGCTCATCGCGCGCGTGCACTTGCTTTTCGGCACGTTCAGCTTGTCGCCGTTGGCCGCCTTGACCGACTCGATGGCGACCGGGGTGCAGTACAGGCCGCGGTTGGCGAAGGTCGCGTAGACGGACGCCATGTCGAGCGGGGTGCTCTCGACGCTGCCGAGGGTGACGGAGGGGCTCTGCTCGATGGGCTTGCCCAGTTCGCGCTCGTACCCGACCTTCTTCGCCATCGTCAGCGTCTCGCAGAGGCCGGCCATCTGCTCCAGCTTGGCGAAGTAGGTGTTGATGGACTTGCCGAGGGCGCTCGTCATGTCGAACATGCCCTTTTCGGACTTCAGCTCGTTGTTGACCTCCCAGTTCGCGTACCCCGAGGGCTTTCCGTCACAGCGGGTGTAGTCGCTCTCGGAGACGTTGATCTGCGCCGGGGTGTCGAAGCTCTGGGCCGGGCTGATGCCCTTCTCCAAGGCCGCCGCCGCCGTGATCGGCTTGAAGGTCGAGCCGACCTGGAAGCCGTAGGTGGTGCCGCCCATCTTGCTGCCGACGGCGAGGTTGAGCGTGGTCTGGTGCTGCTTCTGGTCCAGGCCGTACGGGCGGGACTGGCTCATCGACAGGATGCGGCCGGTCTTGGGCTGGACCTGCACCACCGAGGCGGCGACGGGGTCGTCCTTGTCGACCTTCGCGATGGCGGCCTCGTTGGCGGCGGCCTGTGCGCGCGGGTCGAGGGTGGTCTTGACGGTGAGGCCGCCCAGGTTCCAGAGCTTCTGCCGGTCCTCGACCGTCTTGCCGAAGACCGGGTCGTTGAGGATCGTCTTGCGGACGTAGTCGCAGAAGAAGCCGGCGCCGTTGACGGCGGTGATGCAGCCGTTCTTCGGGGTCTTGACCTTCAGCTTGATCGGCTGCGCCTTCGCCTCGTCCGCCTCGGCCTGGCTGATGTCCTTGACGTCGGCCATCCGCTGGAGGACCACGTTGCGGCGCTTGGTGGCTTCCTGGATGTCGTTGATCGGGTCGTAGCGGCTCGGCGACTGGACCAGACCGGCCATCATCGCGGCCTCGCCCAGGGTGAGGTCGGCGGCCGGCTTGGAGAAGTAGCGCTGGGAGGCGGCCTCGATGCCGTAGGCCTGCTGCCCGAAGAAGGTGATGTTGAGGTAGTTCTCCAGGATCTTTTTCTTGCCCAGTTCCTCTTCGACCTGGATCGCGAACTTCAGTTCGCGCACCTTGCGGCCGATGGTCTGCTGGGTTGCCTGGGCGACCTTCTCGGGGTCGTCACCGGCCTCCTCGACGAACACGTTCTTCACGTACTGCTGGGTCAGCGTGGACGCGCCCTGCGCGACCCCGCCCGACTGCGCGTTGCGGTTGATGGCGCGCAGTACGCCCTTGAGGTCGATCGCCCCGTGCTCGTAGAAGCGTCCGTCCTCGATCGCGACGATCGCCTTCTGCATGTACGGGGAGATCTTGTCCAGCGGGACGACCTTCCGGTCCCGCGAGTACACCGTGGCGATCAGGCCGCCCTTGGCGTCCAGGATGGTGGTGCGCTGACTCAAGGGCGGGGTCTTCAGGTTCGAGGGGATCTCGTCGAACCCCTCGACCGTGCCCTTCGCGGCCAGCCCGAGCGCGCCGGCCGCGGGCAGGGCGATGCCCGCCAGCACGGCTCCGGAGAGCACGCTGACACCGAGGAACTTTGCGGCTTGCTGGGTCCCGGTCAGACCGCCGCCCGAGCGCTTCTTTGCCATGGGGGCAGCCTAATCCGTGGGGATGAGCGTTCCGTAGGAGCGGGGGCCTCCCGGAGCGTTCGCGTACCAGACCGTGACATCCGGATGCCGCAGGTGCGGGTGCACGCCGTCCGACGGGCCCGGTGCGCGGAGGCGCGAGCCGTCCCCGGAGCGGCACGGCATCGCGGGCGGCGACGTCCTCATTCTCCGGACACGCGTATAGGCATTGGCCTAAGCTGCTCCCAACTGTCACAGCAACGCGGTCTCGCATCAAGACCCGGACGTGACGTCGACATGAATTTCCATGACCCCGAAGCATGGAGAATTCCTGTCCGATTCCGGTGCATGTGTCACACAGTGTCCGGAATGGCTGCGGTGAAGAAGGGTGCGTCCTGGCGATGTGTCCTTTAGTTCCCGTATGTCCTTCGATCACTCCCCTGGGTGATCTGACGCGCACGCATAGTCCGTTCGGGCCATTCAAGATTGGGCCCGAAGGGGGTGTTGCGCTGTGCCCACCTTCCGTAACGTCCCAACTGGCAGCGGTGAATATGCCGCTGCCGCCGTGGGGGAGCCTCGATTCGGGAGAGGACGGCGCCGGTATGGGCTGGGTAGCTGACTGGAGTGCGCAGGCGGCCTGCCGCACTACCGATCCAGACGAACTTTTCGTGCAGGGAGCGGCGCAGAACAGGGCGAAGGCGGTGTGTACCGGATGCCCGGTGCGTACCGAGTGCCTCGCTGACGCGCTCGACAACCGCGTGGAGTTCGGCGTGTGGGGTGGCATGACGGAGCGCGAGCGCCGTGCATTGCTGCGCCGGAGGCCGACCGTCACCTCGTGGCGCCGGCTCCTGGAGACCGCGCGCACGGAGTACGAGCGCGGAGCGGGCCTGCTGCCCGTGGCGATCGACGACGATGCGACGTACGAGGAGTACGCCGCGGTCGGCTAGGACCCCGACCCGTACGAGATCCGCGTACGGCAAAGGGAACGCGTACGGCAAAGGGAACGCGTACGGCAAAGGGAACGCGTACGGATTCGGGTACGAGTGCGGATACGGGTACTCGTACGCGAAGCGGCCTCAGGGCGAGGGTGTGTGTCCCCCCGTGAGCCGGTCACCGATGGCCCGCAGCCCGGCGAGGTCGTGCACATCGCCGGGCAGGGCAGCCACTTCGGCCACTGCCACTTCGGGGTGGAGCGCGGTGAAGCGGTCACGCGTGTGCTGCTCACGCGAGAGCACCTGCATGCGCTCGGCATGCAGGCGCAGGAGTCCCGCGGTCACATGACGCACGTCCACGTCTGTTTCGTCTGTCGATTCGGCTGTGGGGGCAGCCTGGGATACGGGCAGTACGGCGGCGGTGGCGAGTTCGGACGGCTCGGGGTCGGTGGCCGGGGAGCCACGAAGACCATCTTTCCCGCCTCCCTGATCCACAATGCGTCCCTCCTCAAGATTTTCCGCGGCAGCCCGTGCCCGCTCCGCCGACAAGCGGTCGGCACCGCTGCCGTGGACCCGGTTGAGGACGAGCCCGGCCAACGGCATCTCCTCGGCGGCCAGTCGCTCCACGAAGTACGCGGCCTCGCGCAGTGCGTCCCGCTCCGGCGTGGCCACCACGAGGAAGGCCGTGCCCGGAGCCTGGAGCAGTCGGTACGTGGCGTCCGCGCGGGTCCGGAACCCGCCGAACATGGTGTCCATGGCCACCACGAACGTCTGCACGTCCTTGAGGAACTGACCTCCCAACAGCTTCCCCAGGGTTCCCGTCATCATCGACATGCCGACGTTGAGGAACTTCATCCCGGCCCGGCCCCCGACCTTCGCGGGGGTCATCAGCAGCTTGATGAACCTCCCGTCGAGGAAGGAACCGAGCCGCTTCGGCGCGTCCAGGAAGTCCAGCGCGGACCGGGAGGGCGGGGTGTCGACGACGATCAGGTCCCATGCGTCACGAGCTCGGAGCTGGCCCAGCTTCTCCATCGCCATGTACTCCTGCGTGCCGGCGAATCCGGCGGACAGGGACTGGTAGAAGGGGTTCTCCAGGATCGCCCGGGCCCGTTCGGGGTCCGCGTGCGCCTCGACGATCTCGTCGAAGGTGCGCTTCATGTCGAGCATCATGGCGTGCAGTTCACCGCCGTCGGAGCCCTTGATGCCGTCCACCTTGCGCGGCGTGTTGTCGAGGGAATCGATGCCCATCGACTGGGCGAGCCGGCGCGCCGGGTCGATGGTGAGGACGACGACGCGCCGGCCCCGCTCCGCCGCCCGCACGCCGAGGGCCGCCGCCGTGGTCGTCTTGCCGACCCCGCCCGCGCCGCAGCAGACGATGATGCGGGTCCCCCGGTCGTCGAGGATCGGATCGAGCGCGAGGACGGGGGCACGGTCCAGCCCGCTTCCGGCAGGGTCGGTGGCGGCGTCCGCCCCGGCCGGGGAAGCGGCGACCCTTGTGGCACCCGTCCCTGCCGCGCCGGCACCCGTCCCCGCCGTGTCGGTGCCGTCCTCCGCGGTCGGCCGGGGGTCGGTTTCGGCAGCGGTCTTGCGCGTTCCGGTGCCTGCTTTCCCCGTCACGCGCCCACCCCTTGCTTCCGCAGTTCCTTCGCCAGTCGGTAGAGCCCCGCGATGTCCGCTCCGTCCCCGAGGAAGGGGAGTTCGTACGAGGGCACCCCGATGCCCTCCAGGGCCGCACGCTGCGTCCGTTCCAGCTCCACCCGTCGGGCGTGCTCGGCGGCCTGCTCGAGGAGCGGATCGACCAGGTCCGTACCGCCCGGGACGCCGACGGAGGCCAGGGCCCGCGCGACGGCCTCCCGATGGTTGCCGGAGGCGGCCCGTACCGCCGCTGCGTCGAGGACGTGCGGCCGGACCATGTTCACCACGACCCGGCCCACCGGCAGCTCGGCGTCCCTCAGCTCCGCGATGCCGTCCGCCGTCTCCTGGACCGGCATCTCCTCCAGGAGCGTCACCAGGTGGACCGCGGTCTCGGGGGACTTGAGGACCCGCATGACGGCCTGTGCCTGGTTGTGTATCGGACCTATCCTCGCCAGGCCCGCGACCTCGTCGTTCACGTTGAGGAAGCGGGTGATGCGGCCGGTCGGCGGTGCGTCCATCACCACGTGGTCGTAGGCGGGGCCGCCGTGCTTCTCGCGCCGCCGGACCGCTTCGCACGCCTTGCCGGTCAGCAGCACGTCCCGGACGCCCGGGGCGATCGTCGTCGCGAAGTCGATCGCGCCGAGCTTCTTCAGGGCTCGCCCGGCACCACCCAGTTTGTAGAACATCTGGAGGTAGTCGAGGAGCGCCCGCTCGGCGTCGATCGCCAGTGCGTACACCTCGCCGCCGCCCGGGGCGACGGCGATCTTGCGCTCCTCGTACGGAAGGGCTTCCGTCTCGAAGACCTGTGCGATGCCCTGCCTGCCTTCGACCTCGACGAGGAGGGTCCGCTTCCCCTCCGTCGCGAGGGCGAGCGCGAGGGCGGCGGCGACCGTCGTCTTACCGGTACCGCCCTTGCCGCTGACGACCTGGAGCCTGCTCACGCTGTCGAGCCTAACCACTGGCGGCTGCGCCCAATCAGCAGGCCGCCCCGGAGAAGTCACCTAGGGGGAGCCCCGGGGGCACGCCGGAGGGCGTCGCGGGCGTCCGTGACGGGCCACCTCGGGGGGCAGCCGGCCCGGCAACGGATACAGTCGGCCCCATGACCAAGTGGGAGTACGTCACGGTGCCGCTTCTGGTGCACGCGACCAAGCAGATTCTGGACACCTGGGGCGAGGACGGCTGGGAGCTCGTCCAGGTCGTGCCCGGGCCGAACAACCCCGAGCAGCTCGTGGCCTATCTGAAGCGGGCCAAGTCGTGAGCGGGGCCGTCGAGGCGCGGATCGCCGAGCTCGGCCTGAAGCTGCCCGAGGTCGTGCCGCCGCTCGCCGCCTACCAGCCGGCCGTGCAGTCCGGCGTGTACGTCTACACTTCGGGCCAGCTCCCGATGGTCGCGGGCAAGCTTACGATGGCGGGCAAGGTCGGCGCCGAGGTCACCCCCGAGGAGGCCAAGCAGCTCGCCGCCACCTGTGCGCTCAACGCCCTCGCGGCCGTGAAGTCGGTCGCCGGTGACCTGGACCGCATCAAGCGCGTCGTGAAGGTCGTCGGCTTCGTCGCCTCCGCCGCCGACTTCACCGGCCAGCCCGCCGTCATCAACGGCGCCAGCGAGCTGCTCGGCGAGATCCTCGGCGAGAAGGGCGTGCACGCGCGCAGTGCCGTCGGAGTGGCCGTGCTGCCGCTCGACGCGCCGGTCGAGGTCGAGGTCCAGGTCGAGCTGGTCGAAGCCTGATCACCGGTTCCCGAACGGAGGGCCGGTCGTCCCGTCAGGACGGCCGGCCCTCGTGCATTTCTGTGCTTCCGCATAGCATCCGGCCATGTCGAATGGTCAGTCGAATGGTCAGTGGTACCCGCCGGAATGGCCCGACCGCATCCGGGCCCTCGCCGCCGGAGAGATCACCCCGGTGACGCCGCGCCGCGCCGCCACCGTCCTGTTGCTGCGGGACGGGGACGCCGGCCCCGAGGTCCACATGCTGCGCCGGCGCACGTCGATGGCCTTCGCGGCCGGCGCGTACGCCTATCCCGGCGGCGGCGTCGACCCGAGGGACGAACAACCGGTGCGCTGGGCCGGCCCTTCGTTGGAGACGTGGGCGGACCGGCTCGGCCTCGACGATCCCGCGCAGGCACAGGCCGTGGTCTGCGCAGCCGTGCGCGAGACGTTCGAGGAGGCGGGCGTGCTGCTCGCCGGGGAGACCGCTGAGGGCGTCGTCGGCGACACCACCGGAGAGGACTGGGAGCGGGACCGGGTGGCCCTCGTCGCCCGGGAGCTGTCCTTCGCCGACTTCCTCGACCGGCGCGGGCTGGTGCTGCGCTCGGACCTGCTCGGTGCGTGGGCCCGCTGGATCACCCCGGAATTCGAGCAGCGCCGCTTCGACACCTGGTTCTTCGTGGCGGCGCTCCCGGCCGGCCAGCGCACCCGGGACGTCTCCGGCGAGGCCGACCGCACGGTGTGGATCCGCCCGGCCGATGCCGCTGCCGGTTACGACCGGGGCGAGCTGACGATGATGCCGCCGACGATCTCGACCCTGCGCACCCTGGAGCCGTACCGGACGGCCGCCGAGGTGCCCGCGGCAGCGGGGGAGCAGGACATGACCCCCGTCCTCGCCCAGGCCCGGCTGGAGAACGGCGGGTTGGTCCTGAGCTGGCCGGGGCACGAGGAGTTCACCAAGGTCATCCCCACCGGGGGCGCCTGATGAGCGACGCCGCCGCCCTGCCCGGCCAGCCGCGCGGACTCGTGGAGTCCGGACCCGCGACCGCCCGCGCGGTGAACGTCCTGGCGCCGAACCCGTCCGCGATGACCCTCGACGGAACCAACACCTGGCTGCTCTCCGAGCCCGACTCCGAACTCGCCGTCGTCGTCGACCCCGGCCCCCTCGACGAAGGTCACCTCCGGCACGTCGTCGACACCGCGGAGAAGCTCGGCAAGCGCATCGCGCTGACCCTGCTGACCCACGGCCACCCGGATCACGCGGAAGGCGCCGGCCGCTTCGCCGAGCTGACCGGTACGGCCGTGCGGGCCCTCGACCCGGCGCTGCGGCTCGGCGACGAAGGGCTCGGCACGGGCGACGTGGTGACGGTCGGCGGGCTGGAGCTGAGGATCGTTGCGACGCCCGGACACACCTCGGACTCGCTCTCCTTCCACCTGCCCGCCGATCAGGCGGTGCTGACGGGCGACACGATCCTGGGGCGCGGGACGACGATGGTCGCGCACCCGGACGGGCGGCTCGGCGACTATGTGGATTCGCTGCGGCGGTTGCGCTCGCTGACCGTCGACGACGGGGTGCACACGGTCCTGCCGGGACACGGGCCGGTCCTCAAGGACGCGCAGGGTGCCGTGGAGTTCTACCTCGCCCACCGCGCGAGTCGGCTCGCGCAGGTCGAGTCGGCGGTCCGGAGCGGCCACCGGACGGCGGCGGAAGTGGTGGCCCACGTCTATGCGGACGTGGACCGTTCCCTGTGGCCGGCGGCCGAGCTGTCCGTGCGGGCGCAGTTGGAGTACTTGGGGGAGCGCGGTTCGTCCTGAGGCCCTCGGTCGCCCCGACACCGGCACCGGGAGCCCCGTCTCCGGGAGCCCGTTTCCGGTCCGGGGAGTCTCCCGTCGGGTGCGAGCACCCCTGTGGTCGTGCCCCGGGAGTGTGCGGCGGCTTTCCCGTGTCTTAGGCTCCGCTGGCAATCGGTTCGTCGCTCCAGGGGGGAATGCTCGTGTTCGTCATAGCCGTGCTGCTGGTCATCGCCGCAGCGGTGTTGTTCTTCGTCGGTCGTGCCAGTGATTCGAGCGGGTTGAAGTTCGGGGCCCTCGGCGCGCTCCTGGTCGGTCTCTTCTCGTTCCTCGTGAGCATGACCTACGTGGTCAGCGCGTACGAGGTCGGCGTGCCGGTCGCATTCGGTCGGGTCGGCTCGCCCATGACCTCGGGACTGCACGTGAAGTCTCCGTTCACCGACGTCACGACCTTCTCCACCCGCCCGGTCGACCTCAACCTCTCGGACAAGGACGTGGTCGAGGTCCGTTCCTCGCAGGGCGGCGTCATGTACGTCGAGGTCACGGTGAAGTGGGCCGTGGTCCCGTCCAAGGCCGTCGAGCTCTACAAGCTGGCGGGCAGCGAGGACGCCATTCAGCAGCGGCTCGTCTACCCCGACAGCCGTGAGATCGTCCGCAACGTCTTCGCGCGCTACACCAGTGAGCAGGGCTACGCCTCCGGCCGCGAGAAGATCAACGCCGAGCTCGGCGTCCTGATCAAGGAGCGTCTGGCTCCGCGCGGCATCGACGTGACCACGGTCAACCTGCGCAACGTGAAGCCCTCGGACGCCCTCCAGGGCCAGATCGACCGCAAGATCCAGCAGGAGCAGGCGACCGAGCGGGCCACCGAGGCCGCCCGCACCGCCAAGGCCGAGGCCGACCGGCGCCGCATCGAGGCGGAGGGCATCGCCCGCGCCAACAAGATCCTCAACGACTCGCTGACGGACAAGGTCCTGATGAACCAGTGCATCGACGCGTACAAGGAGGCCGCGGCGAAGAACCCGGTCTACGCAGTGCCCTGTGGCAGCGGCGGCTCCGCCCCGGTGATCGTGGACGGCTCGAAGCGCTGAGCCCGGTTCCGTGGGCACGCGAAGGGCCGCCCCGGTCACATCGGATCGGGGCGGCCCTTCGGGTACTGCCTCGGAGTCAGCGGGAGCGCTTGGCGAGGCGCTCCACGTCGAGCAGGATCACGGCGCGCGCCTCCAGGCGCAGCCAGCCGCGCTGGGCGAAGTCGGCGAGCGCCTTGTTGACCGTCTCGCGGGAGGCGCCGACCAGCTGGGCCAGTTCCTCCTGGGTGAGGTCGTGGACGACGTGGATGCCTTCCTCGGACTGCACGCCGAAGCGGCGCGACAGGTCGAGAAGCGCACGGGCCACGCGGCCCGGGACGTCGGAGAAGACCAGGTCGGACATCTGGTCGTTGGTCTTGCGCAGTCGACGGGCGACGGCGCGCAGCAGCGCGGTGGCCACCTCGGGGCGGGCGTTCAGCCACGGCTGGAGGTCACCGTGGCCCAGGCCGAGCAGCTTGACCTCGGTCAGCGCGGTGGCGGTGGCGGTGCGCGGGCCCGGATCGAAGAGGGACAGCTCGCCGATGAGCTCGCCGGGGCCGAGGACCGCCAGCATGTTCTCGCGGCCGTCGGGGGAGGTGCGGTGCAGCTTCACCTTGCCCTCGGTGACCACGTACAGGCGGTCACCGGGGTCGCCCTCGTGGAAGAGCGCGTCGCCACGGGCGAGCGTCGCCTCACTCATCGAGGCGCGCAGCTCGGCAGCCTGCTCGTCATCGAGCGCCGCGAAGAGCGGGGCGCGCCGCAGAACGTCGTCCACGAGTTCTCTCCTACTGTCGACCTGCTCAAAGGACCTGGGTCCCATGATGCCGGACGCACAAAACAGTGCGATCAATCACAACAAGTTTGACGCACCGAGCCGCCCACCTGTACGTCAGGGGCCCGATTGGGCTCCGATCGGCCGTGCCCGGGGCGGATGTCGGTGTCGGCGCTTAGGCTGGCCGGGTGTCCAACTCGCCGGTGAGAGCGCAGGCCAAGGGGGCTGGAAGAGTGTCGGCCGAAGGTAATTCCGCCGTGGGCGAACGCGGCGCGTCGAAACGGGCAAAAGGTCTAAAAGGTGAGGTCGCGGGGCCTGCTGGAACTGCCGAGCCCGCCAAGGCCGCCGCACCCGTGAAGCCCGCCGGGACGTCGGCCGGGGGTGCCGCGCCCGCGAAGTCCACGCGGCCGGCGAAGCCCGCCGGGTCCCCGAGGCCCGCCAAGCCGGAGACGCGGCTCGCCATGGTCCGCCGGGCCCGGAAGATCAACCGGGAGCTCGCCGAGGTCTACCCGTACGCCCACCCGGAGCTCGACTTCCGTAACCCCTTCGAGCTGCTCGTCGCCACGGTCCTCTCGGCCCAGACCACCGATCTCCGGGTCAACCAGACCACCCCCGCCCTCTTCGCGATGTACCCCACCCCCGAGGACCTCGCCGCCGCGGTGCCGGAAGAGGTGGAGGAGTTGATCCGACCGACCGGCTTCTTCCGCGCCAAGACCAAGTCGATCATGGGGCTGGCCGCCGCCCTCCGGGACGACTTCGGAGGAGAGGTGCCCGGACGCCTCCAGGACCTCGTGAAGCTGCCCGGCGTGGGCCGCAAGACCGCCTTCGTCGTGCTGGGCAACGCCTTCGGCGTCCCCGGCATCACCGTCGACACCCACTTCATGCGTCTCGCCCGGCGCTGGGGGTGGACCGCCTCGGACGATCCGGTGAAGATCGAGGCCGAGGTCGCCGAGATCTTCCCGAAGAGCGAGTGGACGATGCTCTCGCACCGGGTGATCTTCCACGGCCGTCGCATCTGTCACGCCCGCAAGCCCGCCTGTGGCGCCTGCCCGATCACCCACCTCTGCCCCTCGTACGGCGAGGGGGAGACCGATCCCGAGAAGGCGAGGAAGCTGCTCAAGTACGAGAAGGGCGGCCTCCCCGGCCAGCGGCTGAACCCGCCGCCCGGCTACCCCGGCCGTCCGGCGCCCCCGCTGGGCTCCCCCACCTGAATCCGGCCCGGGACGCCTCCCCGGTCCCCCTCCGGGAACCACCCCGGAGGCGGCGGGATGTGCTCCTCCAGGAGGCCCACCGGGAACCTCGGGACCCCCGTCCCGAGCCCCTCGGGACGGGGCGGGAACGAACCCGTCCACCGATCGCGTTGAGAATCCACGGGGGTGCCCATGACGCGCACTGACGAAGAGATCCACGGCCCCACCGGCTCGGGCGGCCTGCTCAGCCGCCACGGGCTGCCCGACTGGCTCGGGCCCGTCGACCGGGCCGCCCGCACGGTCCGGCCCGAGCAGCTGAGCCGCTTCCTGCCGCCCGCGAGCGGCGCAGGGCGCCAGTCCGCCGTCCTCGTCCTGTTCGGCGAGGGCGAGCAGGGGCCCGAGCTGCTGCTCATGGAGCGGGCCGGCAGCCTGCGCTCGCACGCCGGACAGCCCTCCTTCCCCGGAGGCGCCCTCGACCCCGAGGACGGCGACCCGGCAGACGGCGGGTTGCTGCGCGCCGCCCTGCGCGAGGCCCGGGAGGAGACCGGACTCGACCCGGCGGGCGTCCAGCTCTTCGGTGTGCTGCCCCGGCTCTACATCCCGGTCAGCGGCTTCGTCGTCACACCGGTCCTCGGCTGGTGGCGCGCCCCCAGCCCGGTCGGCGTCGTGGACCCCGGCGAGACCGCACGCGTCTTCACCGTGCCCGTGGTGGATCTCACGAACCCCGCCAACCGGGCCACCACCGTCCACCCGAGCGGCCACGAGGGCCCCGCTTTCCTCGTGGCATCTGCCCTGGTCTGGGGTTTTACCGCCGGAGTCATCGACCGGCTGCTTCACTACGCGGGCTGGGAGCGCCCCTGGGACCGGTCCAAGCAGGTCCCGCTCGACTGGCGCTCATGACAGGCTGACCTTCGGGACGGGCCGGTTACGGGCCGAACGACCCGGGCGACCGGAAACGAATCTGCGAGGCTATTGACGGTGAACGTGCTGGACATCTTGTTGCTGCTCGCCGCCGTGTGGTTCGCAGTCATCGGTTATCGCCAGGGATTCGTGGTCGGTGTCCTCTCGGTGATCGGGTTCCTCGGCGGAGGCCTCGTCGCCGTACTGCTGCTCCCGGTCCTCTGGGACCAGCTGACGGACAACAGCGAGGTCTCGACCACCGCCACCGTGGTCTTCGTGATGGTGGTCATCGTCTGCGCCTCCATCGGCCAGGCCTTCACCACCCACCTCGGCAACAAGCTGCGCCGGCACATCACCTGGTCGCCCGCCCGCGCCCTCGACGCCACCGGCGGTGCCCTCGTCAACGTCGTGGCGATGCTGCTGGTGGCCTGGCTGCTCGGCTCCGCCGTCGCCCGCACCTCGCTGCCCACCCTGGGCAAGGAGGTGCGGAACTCCAAGGTGCTGCTCGGTGTGGAGCGGGTGATGCCGGATCAGGCGTCCGGGTGGTTCGACGACTTCAGCTCCACCCTTGCCCGCAGCGGCTTCCCCCAGGTCTTCAACTCGTTCGCCAACGAGCCCATCACCCCGGTCACGCCGCCCGATCCGGCGCTCGCCGACAGCCCGGTCGCAGCCCTGGCACAGCGCTCCATCGTCAAGGTCGTCGGCACCGCACAGAGCTGCGGAAAGGTCCTCGAAGGCACCGGCTTCGTCTTTGCCGACCGCCGCATCATGACCAATGCGCACGTCGTCGGCGGCGTCGACGAACCGACCGTCCAGATAGGCGGCGAAGGCAAGCTCTACGACGCCAAGGTCGTCCTCTACGACTGGCAGCGCGACATCGCCGTCCTGGACGTGCCCGGCCTCAAGGCCACCCCGCTGGCCTTCACCGAGGAGGACGCGCACAGCGGCGACGACGCAATCGTCGCCGGATTCCCGGAGAACGGCTCGTACGACGTGCGCTCGGCCCGCGTGCGGGGCCGCATCAGCGCCAAGGGCCCCGACATCTACCACCGCGACGAGGTGCGCAGGGACGTGTACTCGCTGTACGCAACGGTTCGCCAGGGAAATTCCGGGGGGCCGCTCCTCACCGAGGACGGCAAGGTGTACGGCGTGATCTTCGCCCGCTCCCTCGACGACGCGAACACCGGCTACGCGCTGACGGTCGACGAGATCCGCGAGGACATCGAACGCGGCCGGACCGCCTCCCAGCAGGTCGACACCCAGGCCTGCGCCCTCTAGGGGCCAGGCCCGGCGGACCCGGCCCCGGCGGACCTAGGCGGTGTCCCTGGGATGCCGAAGTCGTGCCGAGACCCATCGGGCCCTGCGGCGCAGGATGCGTGAGATCCCCACCCCTTGCCCCGCGCGCCCCTGCTCCTGAGGGCCGCCCCTCTCCCGGGAGGCCGGCCCCGTGGCCGAGCGGCGGTCGCGTGCTGTCGTGTCACCGTAGTCGTGCGTCCAGCCCATACTCCGACGTCTGCCCGGGGGCCAAGGTCGGTAACCTCCCTCGGGCCCGCCAATTGGAGTATGCGCCGGGCACATGGCCGTTCGACGGATGCCTGTGCGCCAAACGGTACGGACGGACCGTCAGCAGTCCTGCCGGGCGCCTTCAGCGACGTGCCCCGGAGCCCTTCAGCGGTCCGGCTCGGGGTCCTTCAGCCAGTTCACGAGCTCCGAGCTGAAGGCCACGGGGTCCTCCTCGTGGGGGAAGTGCCCGAGGCCGTCGAAGAGCCGCCAGCGGTACGGCGCCTCCACGTACTGACCGGACCCCGCGGCGCTGCGGGTGCGCATCACCGGGTCCAGCGAGCCGTGCAGATGGAGCGTGGGCACGCGCACCGGCCGCTTCATGCGCCGGTTGAACTGGAGGCCGTCCGGGCGGGCCAGGGACCGCACCATCCAGCGGTACGGCTCGATCGAGCAGTGTGCCGTCGACGGCACGCACATCGCCCGTCGGTACACCTCGACGGCGACCTCGTCGACCGGCTTCGGGCCCGTCCAGTCCCGGATCAGCTCGCCCACGAGCGCCCCGTCGTCCGCGACGAGCTGACGCTCCGGCAGCCACGGCCGCTGGAAGCCCCACACGTGCGAACCGGCCCGTGACTGCGCGAAGTCGGAGAGCATCGCCGAGCGCCAGCGGCGCGGGTGCGGCATCGAGGACACCGCGAGACGGCGCACCAGCTTCGGCCGCATGACGGCCGCCGTCCAGGCGAGGTAGCCACCCAGGTCGTGCCCGACGAGCGCCGCGTCCGGCTCGCCCAGGGAGCGGACGACGCCGGTGATGTCGAGGGCCAGGTTCGCGGGGTCGTACCCCCGGGGCGTGCGGTCGCTGCCGCCCACCCCGCGCAGGTCCATCGCCACGGCCCTGAAGCCCGCCTCGGCGAGTGCGGGCAGCTGATGGCGCCAGGTCCACCAGAACTGCGGGAATCCGTGCAGGAGCAGCACCAGCGGTCCGTCGCCCATCTCGGCGATGTGGAAACGGGCGCCGTTGGCGGCCACGTCGCGATGGGTCCACGGCCCGTCGAGCCGTACGGGCCCGCCGCTGCCGTTGCTGCTCTCGGGGAGGGTCATACGGACGAGCGTCCCACAACGGACGCCTTGTCCAGCGCCTTGTCCAGCTCCGGGCGCGGGTGCGGCTTCACGTTCTGCACGATCGCGGCCGTCTGCTTGGCGGAGGCGATGGACTTCTCCGGCGGCTTGACCTTCTTGAACTTGGCGGCGGCGATCAACCCGAGCAGGACCGCGAGCAGCACGTTGAAGGTGAAGGACAGCAGGAAGCACCAGGCCAGGTTCCAGCCCCCGTTGCCGTTGTGGCCGCCGGTCCAGGCGTTGATGGCGTAGGCGAGCGCGAAGCTCAGCATCGGCAAGGAGAACAGCAGTACCACGAGGGCGCCGATCCCCGTGATGCTGCCGAACAGGCCGCGTCGGACGTCCTGCCTCAGTTCGGCCTTGGCCAGGGCGATCTCGTCGTGCACCAGCGCGGACATCTCGGCGGTCGCCGAGGCGACCAGCTGTCCAAGGCTGCGCTCGGTTCCGTCGAACGGGTCGCTCATCGCTGCTCCCTCTTCTCTTCTGCGGTCCGAGGTCCTCTTCAACGGTCCCTCTTCTACAGTCCGCCTCAGATCATGCCGGACGGTCGGCCCCATCGCGCGATGCCCCCGCCAGTTCGGCGCGCTTGCGGTGCTCGGCGGCCTTCTTCTCGTAGATCTCGGCCATGCGAAGGTGGTACGCCGGGTCGTCCTGCTCGTAGATGTCGGGGATCCCGTCCTGGTCCTCGTCGCGCTCCTCCTCGGCGCACAGCGCCTGGTACTTGCGGACCCGCAGCTTCAGCAGGACGGAGGCGAAGACGGCCGCGATGAGCGAGCCGATCAGGACTGCGGCCTTCACCTCGTCGGTGAGGACGGCGTCCCCGGCGAAGGCGAGTTCTCCGATCAGGAGCGAGACGGTGAAGCCGATGCCGGCGAGGGAGGCGACGGCGAACACGTCCGGCCAGGCCAGCTCGGGGTTGAGCTCCGCCCGGGTGAAGCGGGCGGCGAGCCAGGTGCCGCCGAAGATGCCGATCGCCTTGCCGACGACGAGCCCCAGGACGACGCCGAGGGTGATCGGCTGGGTGAAGACGTCTCCGATCGCGCGGCTCGAAATGCTCACGCCGGCGGAGAACAGGGCGAAGAGGGGAACCGCGAAACCGGCTGAGAGCGGCCTGACCAGGTGCTCGATGTGCTCCCCCGGGGAGTGCTGCTCGCCCTCCCGGGTGCTGCAGCGAAGCATCAGGCCCATGGCGACGCCGGCGATGGTGGCGTGGACGCCGCTGTTGTACATGAGGCCCCAGATGACCAGGGCCAGCGGCACGTACACGTACCAGCCCCGGACGCCCTTGCGTAGCAGGAACCAGAAGACGAGGAGCCCTGCGGCGGCGCCGCCGAGCGCGAAGAAGTTGAGGTCGTTGGTGAAGAAGACCGCGATGATCAGGATCGCGAACAGGTCGTCGACGACCGCGAGGGTGAGCAGGAAGGCGCGCAGCGCGGACGGCAGGGACGTGCCGATGACGGCGAGGACGGCGAGCGCGAAGGCGATGTCGGTCGCGGTGGGCACCGCCCAGCCGTCCGTCGAGCCGTTGCCGATGACGTTCACCAGGACGTAGACGAGGGCGGGCGCCGCCATGCCGCAGATCGCGGCGACGACGGGGAGCATGGCCGCCTTGGGGTCGCGCAACTCGCCCGCGACCAGTTCGCGCTTGAGCTCGATGCCGGCGACGAAGAAGAAGATCGCGAGGAGGCCGTCGGCGGCCCAGTGCTGGATCGACAGGTCGAGACCGAGCGAGGCGGGACCGATGTGGAAGTCGCGCACGGACTCGTAGCTGTCGCGTATCGGAGTGTTCGCCCAGACGAGGGCGGCTACTGCGGCGACGAGCAGCAGGACGCCGCCGACCGTCTCGGTGCGGAGGGCGTCGGCGAGGTAGCGCCGCTCCGGTAGGGAGAGACGGCCGAGGAACTTGCGTTCAGTGGACGCGGACACGTGGGAGACCTCCGGCGGACAGGCAGGGCAAAGCACATGCCGACCAGACTTCCCGGCTCACCTAGGCATTGCTGTTGCGTCCTCGACGCGATCCTTACTTTACCTAACTTTACCTAACGAGCCCGAGCTGTGTCCGGCGGGGCTTACTTTAGGGAGATTATCCCTTTTCGTCCCCTCGGGGCCCGGTCGGGGGCGGGGCCGGGCATGCGTACGCCCGCCCCCAGGAGCTCGGGGCGGGCGTACGCGTCATCCGTGTGACGGCGGCTCAGTCCTCGCTGGAGGCGGTCGGAAGCTGGGTCTGGATGAGTGACATCACGGATGAATCGGTCAGCGTGGTGACGTCGCCCAGCTCGCGGTTCTCCGCGACGTCGCGGAGCAGACGGCGCATGATCTTGCCCGAGCGGGTCTTCGGGAGTTCCGCCACCGGCAGGATCCGCTTCGGCTTCGCGATGGGGCCGAGGGTCGCGCCGACGTGGTTGCGCAGCTCGGCGACGAGGGACTCGTCCTGGCTCGCAGTGCCGCGCAGGATCACGAAGGCGACGATCGCCTGGCCGGTGGTCTCGTCGGCGGCGCCGACGACGGCCGCCTCGGCCACGGCCGGGTGGGAGACGAGGGCCGACTCGACCTCGGTGGTCGAAATGTTGTGGCCCGAGACGAGCATGACGTCGTCGACCCGGCCGAGCAGCCAGATGTCCCCGTCCTCGTCCTTCTTGGCGCCGTCTCCGGCGAAGTACTTGCCCTCGAAGCGGGACCAGTAGGTGTCGATGTAGCGCTGGTCATCGCCCCAGATGGTGCGGAGCATCGACGGCCACGGCTCGGTGAGGACCAGGTAGCCGCCACCGCCGTTCGGCACCTCGTTGGCCTCGTCGTCGACGACGGTGGCGGAGATGCCCGGCAGCGCACGCTGTGCCGAGCCCGGCTTGGTCTCGGTGACCCCCGGCAGCGGCGACAGCATCATCGCCCCGGTCTCGGTCTGCCACCAGGTGTCCACGATCGGGCACTTGTCGGCCCCGATGTGCTTCCGGTACCACATCCAGGCCTCGGGGTTGATCGGCTCGCCGACCGAGCCGAGCACCCGCAGGCTGGAGAGGTCGAACTTCGCGGGGATGTCGTCGCCCCACTTCATGAACGTGCGGATCAGCGTCGGCGCCGTGTAGAGGATCGTCACGCCGTACTTCTGCACGATCTCGAAGACCCGGCCCTGGTGCGGGGTGTCCGGGGTGCCCTCGTACATGACCTGCGTCGCGCCGTTGGCCAGCGGGCCGTAGACGATGTACGAATGGCCGGTGACCCAGCCGATGTCGGCCGTGCACCAGTAGACGTCGGTCTCCGGCTTCAGGTCGAAGACGGCGTGGTGGGTGTACGCGGCCTGGGTGAGGTAGCCGCCGGAGGTGTGCAGGATGCCCTTCGGCTTCCCGGTGGTTCCCGAGGTGTAGAGGATGAAGAGCGGGTGCTCCGCGGGGAACGCCTCCGGGGTGTGCTCGCTGGACTGGCGGGCGACGATGTCGTCCCACCACACGTCGCGGCCTTCGGTGAAGGCGGTGTCCTGGCCGGTGCGGCGGACCACGAGGACGTGCTCCACCTGCGGGCACTTGGCGACCGCCTCGTCGATGGCGGGCTTGAGGGCGGACGGCTTGCCCCGGCGGTAGCCGCCGTCGGCGGTGACGACCACCTTGGCGTCCGCGTCCTGGATGCGGGAGGCGACGGCGTCGGCCGAGAACCCGCCGAAGACGACCGAGTGGGCGGCGCCGACGCGGGCGCAGGCCAGCATCGTGACGGCCGCCTCGGGGATCATCGGCAGGTAGACGGCGACCCGGTCGCCCTTGCGGACACCCAGTTCGGTCAGGGCGTTGGCGGCCCTGGAGACCTCGTCCTTGAGTTCGGCGTAGGTGATGGCGCGGCTGTCGCCGGGCTCGCCCTCGAAGTGGATGGCGACCCGGTCGCCGAGGCCGGCCTCGACGTGCCGGTCGACGCAGTTGTACGCGACGTTCAGCTCGCCGTCAGCGAACCACTTGGCGAACGGCGGGTTCGACCAGTCGAGGGTCTCGGTCGGCTCGGTGGCCCAGCTGAGGCGCTTGGCCTGCTCGGCCCAGAAGCCCAGCCGGTCCGCCTTGGCCTGCTCGTACGCCTCCGCCGTCACGTTGGCGTCCGCGGCCAGCTCGGCGGGCGGCGTGAACCGCCGCTCTTCCTTGAGCAGGTTGGCCAAGGATTCGTTGCTCACGAACATCTCCCTTTCCCAGGGCGTCCTCTGTGCGTATGTGTCCCGCGTCATAGCTCACCAGTCGGAGGCCCGGGTGACAAGAGCCTCCAAGAAATTGGTTTAGACCTGTGAGTGGCTTGACGTGAGGTGGCCCCTCCCTCCCGAGAGGGGAAAGGGGCCACACGGTCTCACGGTCGCGCGGGGGCAATGGTTCAGGACGCGCGGGGATTCGGACGCCTCGCTCCTCGATCCGCAGCGCGTTCCTGCCCGCGGGCGGCCCGTTTTCCGGACACGGCGGTGGGCGGGCGGCACTGGCCCGGGAGGCGAGGCCGCCCGCGGGCCCGCCTCAGGACGCGCGGGCCGCTTCGCGGTGCTCCGCGGGCATCACCTGGGTGAAGACGTCGTCATAGCTGTGCACCTCGTCCGTCTCGGCGAGCAGGTACGCCTGTGCCTCGCCCACGTGGAAGTACACACCGTGCAGGGTGAGGGTGCCCTCGGCCAGCCTGCGTGCGACCGACTCGTACGACCGCAGGTGCTCCAGTTGTTGGACCACGTTCGTCAGGCAGAGCTGCTCGATCGCATCGGCCGGAAGCCGCCCGGAGATCCTGGCCCAGGCGTGCCTCCTGCTCGCCATCCGCTCCAGGCTGGGCAGCCCGTGGCGCAGCCAGCGGCGCAGCGGGGTCTGGGGGTCGTTCGGTCTTCCGTTGAGCAGGGCCTGCATTGCGCCGCAGCCCGAGTGGCCGCAGACGGTGATCGATTCGACCTGCAGCACCTCTACTGCGTACTCGATGGCGGCTGCCACCGAGTCGTCCCCGTTCTCCTCGCCGGGGAGCGGGACGAGGTTGCCGACGTTGCGCACGGTGAAGAGGTCACCAGGACCGCTGGAGGTGATCATGCTGGTGACGAGACGGGAGTCGGCACAGGTCAAGAAGAGCTGGGAGGGACTCTGTCCTTCCCGTGCGAGCCGTGCGAGTTCGTCCCGTACGAGCGGGGCGGTGTTCTGTTGGAACTTGCCGATGCCGTTCGCCAGGCGGATTCCTGCCGTTCGTTCGGGTGCGTCCTTCTCGTCCTGCTCGGCCGGGGGTTCCCCGCACTGGTGGTTGTGCCAGGGGGTCCAGGGGCGGCAGCAGGAGTGCGAGCCGGCGGGGGACGCCGTGGCGGCGGAGGGGTCGGCGATCCGGGCGCCGGAGGGACCGGTCGTCTTGACCGTGCCGCCGTGGGCGAGGTGCCCTGCCGTCCAGTCGCTCAGGGTTTCGTAGGCCGCGTGGTCCATGAAGGAGCCGTCCAGCTCGACCACCACGTCGGAGCCCTGCGGGAGCTGGTGCAGCGCCCGGCTGAGTCGAGGCACGGCGAGGAAGGTCAGCTGGCCCCGGACGCGCAGCAGGTGGCCGCCGTCCCGCTCCTCGTGGGTGATCCGGGTGCGGGTGAGCCGGTGCAGGGCCACTGCGACGGCCACGGCGATGCCGAGGGCGACGCCCTCCAGGATCCCGATGAGCACGACTCCGGTCAGCGTCACCACGTAGACGATGACCTCGCGGTGCCGGGTGACGGTGCGGATGCGGGTGATGTTCACCATCTGGATGCCGACCACCATGACGAGCGCGGCGAGCGCCGGCAGCGGGATGAGGTCGAGTGCCGGCACCAGCAGCAGTGCCGCCAGCACGACCCACAAGCCGTGCAGCATGGTCGAGTTGCGGCTGACCGCACCGGCCGAGACATTGGCGACGCTGCGGACTGCGACCCCGGCGACCGGAAGGCCGCCGAGCGCACCGGAGACCATGTTGGCAGCCCCCTGACCGGCGAGTTCGCGGTCGAGGTCGGAGCGAGGGACGCCTCGACCGTGGTCTGCACGGGCGGCGACCAGCTTGTCGACCGCGACGGCCGACAGCAGCGATTGCACACTGGTCACGAGGGTGATCGTGAGCACCCCGGCCGCGATGCCGAGGACCGGTCCCTCCGGCAGGCCGGGCAGGGCGTGGCTGCTCCAGGACGGCAGGTCCACGCGGGGGACGGCGAGTCCGGCGAAGGTGGCTGCCGCCGTCGCCCCGGCCACCGCGACGAGTGCGGCGGGCACCTTCTTGGCGATCTGGCCCGTGCGGCCCGGCAGGTGCGGCCAGCACAGCAGCACTGTCACGGTGAGGGCGCTGATGGCGAGCGCGGCCGGGTGGACGCGAGCCAACTGGGCGGGCAGGCCGAGCGCGTTGTCGACGGCTGAGCTCTGTGGGGTGCCACCCAGCACGATGTGGAGTTGGGCGAGGGCGATGGTGACGCCGATTCCGGCCAGCATGCCGTGCACGATCGCGGGCGAGACGGCGAGTGCCGATCGCGCTACGCGCAGGGCGGACAGGGCGAGTTGGGTGAGGCCGGCGAGGAAGGTAATGGCGCAGGTGGTGCGCCAGCCGTAGCGCTGGATGAGCTCGGCGGTCACCACGGTGAGTCCGGCCGCGGGGCCGCTCACCTGGAGCGGGGAACCGCCGAACCGGCCTGCGACGAGGCCGCCGACGGCGGCGGCCACCAGACCGGCCTGGAGCGGGGCTCCGGTGGCGAGTGCGATGCCGAGCGAGAGCGGCAACGCGATCAAGAAGACGGCGATGGACGCGGAGAAGTCCGCGCCGGCGATGTGGAAGCGGCGCGGCCCCTCCGGTGGGCTGTGGGGCCGCTGGGTTCGGGGCCGGTTGGTCGTGCGGGCAGGGGTGCAGAGGGTCATGTTCCCGTCTCCTCCGGGGCAGCGCGGTCGCGGCTCGTGCGGGGTGTACGGCGGGGACACCGATGCGGTGCGGCAGGGCACCGATCAACGCTCGGTAAATGAAGAGTAATGGAGAGTAAAGACTGCGGCATTATTTTCGGGGCAAATAGGGCAATGATTCACCGGTTTCGGTGACAGAACGTGTGCGTACCGCTTGTCGTTGGCGTTCCCCGGTCCCGGCAATGCGACGTTGACGCCGCTTGTAAGGAAATCCGAGGATCCGAGGAGAGTGCGCGGATGTCAGTCGCCCGGAGAAAGAACACCGCCCGGAAGCAGGCGCTGGCTGTCGGCGCCCTCACCCTTGCCCTGGCCACCGGCCTCGCCGGCTGCTCCGGCTCCGACGACGCCGCCACGAAGGCGGCGCCGGGTGGTCCCGGAGTCAAGAAGGCTCCTGCTGCGGCCGCCCCGCAGACCGCACCTCGACTGATCGGTGACGGATCGACCGCCTTCACCGGAGCCCAACCCCATCAGCCGACCTGGCAGCGCCTCAAGCCGGGGGAGGCCCCGCCGCAGTTCGTGGTCTTCTCCTGGGACGGCGCGGGGGAGGACAGCCAGAAGCTGTTCTCCCACTTCCGCTCGGTGGGCAAGAAGTACGACGCCACCATGACGTACTTCCTCAGCGGCGTGTATCTGCTGCCCGAGGAGAAGCGGGAGCTCTACGACCCGCCGCGGCACAGCCCCGGCCGTTCCGACATCGGATTCAACGACGTCGAGGGCATCCGCGACACCGTCCGCGAACTGCGTGCCGCGTGGCAGGAGGGCAACGAGATCGGCACCCACTTCAACGGCCACTTCTGCGGGAAGGACGGTGGTGTCGGCACCTGGACCGTCGAGGAGTGGAAGAGCGAGATCAACCAGGCCAAGTCCTTCGTCAAGAACTGGAAGACCAATGCAGGACTGCGCACCGAGCAGTCCCTGCCCTTCGACTACGACAAGGAACTCGTCGGCGCCCGCACCCCCTGCCTGGAAGGCCGGAAGAACTTCGTCCAGGCAGCGGCACAGATGGGCTTCCGCTACGACACCAGCGGCGTCAACGACCAGATCTGGCCCAAGAAGGACTCGGGCCTGTGGGACTTGTCGATGCAGCTCGTGCCCGTCCCCGGCCGCGCCTTCCAGACCCTCTCCATGGACTACAACTTCCTGGTCAACCAGTCCGGCACCACTCAGGGCGACCCCTCCCAGCACCGCTACTGGGGCGACCAGATGCGCGACGGGCTGGTGCAGGCCTTCGAGCGCTCCTACCGGGGCAACCGGGCGCCGCTGGTCATCGGCAACCACTTCGAGTCCTGGAACGGCGGCACGTACATGCGCGCCGTCGAAGAGACCATCGCCACGGTCTGCGTGCAGAAGGACGTCAAGTGCGTCTCCTTCCGCCAGCTCGCCGACTGGCTCGACGCGCAGGACCCCGAGGTCATCGCCAAGATGCGCACGCTGAAGGTCGGCGAGGCCCCGCAGGGCGGCTGGCAGGCCTTCCTGGCGGCCCGGCCGTCCGCCGCCCCGGCGGGCGCGCCCGCGGCTAAGCAGGCTGCACGGCACTGAGCGCTTCGGACAGCATGAACCCGGGGTCGACCTGCGCCGCCAGGTCGACCCCGGTCTTGGCGTTGCCCCAGCTCTCCGCGTTGCGCAGGTGGAAGTGGACCATCTGGCGCGTGTAGCGCTCCCAGTCGCGGTGGGCGTACGAGTCGTCCGCCGCGTCCTGGAGGTGCTGGAGGGCCATGCGGTTCTCCGCCTCCAGGAGTTCGAAGCGCGGAGGACGTCCCTTCTCCATGGCACGGACCCAGTCCGAATGCCCCACCGTCACGAGCAGGTCCTCGCCGACCTCCTCGCGCAGGAAGTCCAGGTCGTCCCGGCCCTGCACCTTGTTGCCGACGACCCTGAGCGCCACGCCGAAGTCCCGGGCGTACTCCTTGTACTGGCGGTACACCGACACGCCCTTGCGCGTCGGTTCTGCCACCAGGAACGTCATGTCGAAACGGGTGAAGAGGCCCGAAGCGAAGGAGTCCGATCCCGCCGTCATGTCGACGACCACGTACTCGTCGACCCCGTCGACCAGATGGTTGAGGCACAGCTCCACCGCGCCGACCTTCGAGTGGTAGCAGGAGACGCCGAGGTCCGACTCCGTGAAGGGGCCGGTCGCCATCAGCCGGATCTCGCCGTCGTCGAGCTGGACCGGGCGCGCGCACGCGTCGTACACCGGGTTGTCCTCGCGGACCCGCAGCAGCCGCGAGCCCTCCCCCGGCGGCGTCGTCTTGATCATCGCGTCGGTTGAGTGGATCCGCGGATTGGAGCCCCGCAAGTACTCCTTGATGAGCGGCAGGTGGGCGCCCATCGCGGGCAGCGCTGCGGCCTCCGACTCGGACAGGCCGAGTGCGGCGCCCAAGTGCTGGTTGATGTCGGCGTCGACGGCGATGACCGGGGCTTCGTTGGCGGCCAGGTGGCGGATGAAGAGGGAGGACAGCGTGGTCTTGCCACTGCCGCCCTTCCCTACGAAAGCGATCTTCATGTTCACCTAGCGTAGCGTCATGAATGCGTCGCGTGGTCGGAGTGCGTGAAGAAGACCACTCCTTCGTGGGGTGGAGCCCTGGGGCGCGTAGCCTCCCTACTTATGAGTACGCACGCCTCTGACCCCTTGGCCGCCCTCGGCTCCCTGCCGGGCGTCGCCGATGCGGTGGACTCCGTACGCAAGGCCGTCGACCGGGTGTACGGCCACCGCGTGATGCGTCGCCGCAGCAACGAGATCTCCTCCGAGGCCGCGCTGCGCGGGGCACGCGGCTCGGCCGCTCTCTCGGGCGCCGACTGGGCCCTGGAAGAGGTCCGGCGGCGCACTGACTTCAGTGCCGACGCCGAGGCCAGGACCGTCGGCGCCGCCCTGCGCCTCGGGGCCGAGGCCGGACAGTTGCTCTCCATCTGGCGTCAGTCTCCGCTGCGCGTGCTGGCCCGCCTGCACCTGGTCGCCGTAGGCGATGAGGGTGTTGCAGGCGGCCCGGGGGCGGGCGGCGGTGGCGCCCGCGACTCCGTGGGGCGTCCCCGACTGGACGGCGAGTCGGTCGACGAACCGCTGATCGATGCTCCGCTTCCGGCGCCGGCCGAGGTCGCGGGGCGGCTGGACGGCCTTGCCGAGCTGATCGTCGCGGGCAGTGAGGCCCCGGCGCTGGTGACGGCCGCAGTGGTGCACGGCGAGCTCCTTGCGCTGCGCCCCTTCACCTCGCGCAACGGCTTGGTCGCACGGGCGGCGGAGCGGATCGCACTGGTCGGAAGCGGTCTCGACCCCAAGGCGATCTGTCCGGCAGAGGTCGGCCACGCAGAGCAGGGCAGGGCCGCTTACCTCGCCGCGTTCGAGGGGTACCTGTCAGGGACTCCGGAAGGCGTGGGCGCCTGGATCACGCACTGTGGCCGCTCGGTCGAACTGGGGGTCCGAGAGTCGACGGCGGTCTGCGAGGCGCTCCAGCGAGGCGCTGCCTGAGAGGTGCTTCCCTCGCGGTGAGCAGGGGAAGGCCGGAGGTCGGCCGCGCGGCCGACCTCGCGCCCCGGGGCCGGCCACGGACTCCACGGTGGGATGTGCTGGAACCATCCAGGTTCACGTGTGCCCCACAGCAGCGGGGGAGCGGCGGGAAGTTCCTTGGTGAAGCCATCGGCTCCCGGGCTCTGGGCGAGCGGTCGGGGCGGGACATGGGTTGCGGCGGTACCAGTCTCGGTACCGCCGCTGGCACGTCCACCCAGTTACCAAGCGTCCTCGATATGTGCCCATCAAGCCGGGAACTTTGCCCGTGGCCTGGTGCGGCTGGCCCGTAATCGACGGGTCGACGTCGCGTGGGTGCTCGGTTTCGGTGCTAGGTCCGTGGGGCCTTCATGCTCAACAGGTGATCCTCTCGGATGTCCTCGGTCTCGCGGGCCTGATTCCTTTCTACTCCTGTCCGGGGGGAAGCGAAAGTGCTGGCTCCACTTCTCTGTCGATTGCTCAAATTCGGGCAAAGTCGCCAGTGAGCCGTTGGGCAACCGCGGCCTGCCGGCGTCGGGCCGCGTACCAGACGAGCCCGGCGCCGATGGCCGCCGCTCCCACTGCCGCAGCGGCGACGAGCGTGGGGCGGGGCGGCATCCGGAATGCGGGCAGTCGCTGCTTGAGCCGCACCGGTTTGTCGAAGGAGAGCACCGGCCATTCCCGGGCGACGGCCTCGCGGCGCAGTGTCCGGTCGGGATTGACCGCACAGGGGTGGCCGACCGCCTCCAGCATGGGGATGTCGGTCGCTGAATCGCTGTACGCGTAGCACCGTGAGAGGTCGTAGCCTTCCGACTCCGCGAGCTCCCGTACGGCCTCCGCCTTCGTGGGCCCGTAGGCGTAGTACTCCACCTCCCCGGTGAAGCATCCGTCCTCGCCGACCACCATCCGGGTGGCGACGACCCGGTCGGCACCGAGCATCTCGCCGATCGGCTCGACCACCTCGGCGCCCGAAGTGGAGACGATCACGACGTCGCGCCCGGCGGCGTGGTGTTCCTCGATGAGAGAGGCCGCCTCGTCGTAGATGATCGGGTCGATGAGATCGTGAAGGGTCTCGGCGACGAGCTCCTTCACTTGGGCGACGTTCCATCCTTTGCAGAGCGCGGAAAGGTATTCACGCATCCGCTCCATCTGGTCGTGATCGGCTCCGCCTGCCAGGAAGACGAACTGGATGTAGGCCGTCCGCAGGGCGGCGCGGCGGCTGATCAGCCCGCCCCGGTAGAAGGACTTGCTGAAGGTCAGCGTCGAGGACTTCGCAATGACCGTCTTGTCCAGGTCAAAGAAGGCGGCTGTGCGCGGCAAGGAGTGGTTTTCCACAAGCCCGAGCATAGGTGCCCGCCATTCGGCGTACGCTGGGGCGCGTGGGTTTGCCTGAGAAGGCTCTCGGGTACACCATGGAAGTCACGGATCGTTCGCGACCGTGCTAACCCGGTCCGGCTCCTCCCCCCCCCGAGTCGGCCGGAGAGACGACCCCCGCTCTCCCCCCCGGCGGGGGTCGTCGCATGTCCGGAGCCGTTTTTCCTCTGCGTGTCATTGGCTTCTCCCCTCGGTCGATGCACGGGGTGGGGGGGGCGATCACGGCCCCGCCCCCCTCGATTCATCACACACAGTAATCATTGGGCTGCGCTCCGGACAGCTTCCGGAGGGGTGGCGAAGTTATTCACAGCTCCCTGCTTATCCACAGTTTCTCGGCAGGGCCGGCACGATTTCCGGAGTGGTCCCACGGTGATTCCTGACGCGAAGTTCGCGGACGGCAGGAATCACGAGAGGGGTGTGTCGTGGAGGTATCCATGACTTCAGGGACCGGGGGACCGGAGCCTCGGACGCAGGAACCGTGGGGGCCCGGACGGCGAGGAACGAACCCGTGGGAAGCAGGTGGGCAGGGAGCTGAGCCGTCGGGGGCGGCCGGGGCACACCGGACGGGTCCGCTGATCCTCACCGAGGACCTCGGCCTGCTCGATGACCTCCTCCGATTGTGCGCCGCGGCAGGAGCCCAACCCGAGGTGCACCACAGGGTCCCGGAGCGACGGGCGAGTTGGACCGATCCACCGCTCGTTCTGGTCGGGGACGACGTCGCGGCCCGTTGCCGAGGAGTGGCTCGCCGTCCAGGAATCCTCCTCGTCGGCCGTGGGCAAGACGATCCGGAGGCGTGGCGGCGGGCGGTCGAGCTTGGCGCGGAGGGCGTACTGAGGCTCCCGGAGGCGGAGGGAACCCTCGTCGATCGCCTTGCGGACGCGGCCGAGGGGGTGGACCGGCCGGCGTTGACCGTTGGCGTCATCGGCGGCCGGGGCGGTGCAGGAGCCTCCACCCTGGCCTGCGGCCTCGCGCTGGCCGCCGCGCGGGCCGGGCACCGGACCCTGCTCGTCGATGGCGACCCGTTGGGCGGGGGCCTCGACGTACTGCTCGGCTGTGAGCGTACCGAGGGCAGGCGGTGGCCCGATTTCGCGGCCTCGAAGGGGCGGCTCGCCAGCAGCGCCCTGGAGGAGTCCCTGCCTTCGGTGCGCGGGGTCCGGATGCTCAGCTGGGGCAGGGACGACTCGACACCGGTGCCTCCCGAAGCCGTACGCTCCGTACTCGCCGCCGCGCGGCGCAGGGGAGGGGCCGTCGTCGTCGACCTGTCGCGGATGGTCGACCCCTCGGCCGCCGAGGCCATGAGCCAGCTCGACCTCGGACTGCTCGTCGTCTCGGGAGAGTTGAGGGCTGTTGCAGCTGCCCAACGAATGGCATCGGTGATCAGCCCGGTCGTCCGAGACCTGCGGGCCGTCGTCCGTGGGCCGTACGCGGCGGGACTCGACGAGCAGTGGGTCGCCGACGCCCTGCGACTGCCCCTTGTCGGTGAGCTCCCTCATGACCCTGGGGTCATGGCGGACCAGGACACAGGTCTGCCGCCGGGAGCCGAGCCCCAAGGACTCCTCGGTCGGTTCTGTTCCGCTTTCTGGGGCCGCGTTCTCACGTCCGGGAGTGCGGTGTGACCGGAGTCGGGGGCGCCTTCCTGAACGCGGGTGGCGCTGCGGGTCTTCTCGACGCCGTGCGGCAGCGGCTTGCGGAGAGTGGAGCCGAACCCACCCCGGCGCGCGTGGCGGCGGCGCTGCGGGCGCAGGGACGACTGCTCGGCGATGCGGAAGTCCTTGGCACGGTCGAGGAGCTGAGGCGTGAGCTGATCGGCGCCGGTCCGCTGGAACCGCTGCTCGCGGACCCGGCGGTCACCGACGTCCTGGTCTCCGCGCCCGACCAGGTGTGGGTGGACCGGGGGGCTGGCCTCGAACGGGCGCCGGTGTCCTTCACCGACGCCAACGCCGTCCGCCGGCTTGCACAGAGGCTCGCAGCGGTTGCCGGGCGCAGGCTCGATGACGCCCGGCCCTGGGTCGATGCGCGGCTTCCCGACGGCACCCGGATGCACGCGGTGCTGCCACCGGTCGCCGTCGGGTCCACCTGTCTGTCGCTGAGGGTGGTTCGCCCGCGTGCCTTCTCCTTGGAGGAACTGGTCGCGGTGGGCACCGTACCCCCGGGCGGCGGCCCGATCCTGCGAGCCTTGATCGAAGCCCGTGTCTCCTACCTCGTGAGCGGTGGTACCGGCACGGGTAAGACCACCCTCCTTGCCTCCCTCCTCGGGCTCGTGGGGGAGCGGGAGCGGATCGTGATCGCGGAGGACTCGGCTGAGCTGAGGCCCGACCATCCCCATGTGGTGCGCCTGGAGGCGCGACCCGCGAATCAAGAGGGAGCCGGACTCGTCACCTTGCGGGACCTGGTCCGGCAGGCCTTGCGGATGCGCCCCGATCGTTTGGTGGTCGGTGAAGTCAGGGGCGCCGAGGCGGTGGACCTGCTCGCTGCTCTCAATACGGGGCACGAAGGCGGCTGCGGGACCGTCCATGCCAATACGGCGACGGACGTGCCGGCGCGGCTCGAAGCCCTGGGCACCGCAGCAGGCATTGACCGGGCTGCCCTGCACAGCCAGTTGGGCGCCGGGTTGTCAGTCGTGCTCCACGTCGTGCGGGACCGGGAGGGGCGGAGGCGGATCGCTGAGGTCCACGTCCTGGAGCGGGACCGGAACGGATTGGTCCGGACGGTGCCGGCGCTGAGGTGGGCCGCTCCGGAGTTCGAGCGCGATCAGGGCTGGAAGCGACTGGAGGCGTTGATCGGAGGGGGTTCGCCGTGATGCTGGAACTGTTGACGGTGTGGGGCGCGGTGAATGCTCTCGCTGCGTTCTGCACCGTGCTCGCCCTGCGCCGTGCGGTCGAACAACGATGTGGTGCAGGCCGGGCACAGGCATTGCTCTTGGGCGGGGCCTTCACACGACGCGAGGACAGTGCATGGCCCGCGATCATCAAGCGGTGGCGGTCCGTGCTGATGCGGCGACGGGCGTGGCTGTGCCTGCCGGCTGCGGGAGCTCTCGCTCTTCTCGGCCGGTCGCCGCTGCCGCTCGTCCTGGGCGCGCTCGCGGTGCCCCTGGTGGAGCGATGGTCGAGGTCCGCCACGCTCAAGAAGGAGCGAGCAGCGCGGGCTGAGCGGGTAACGGACCTTTGCGCAGCGGTGGTGGGTGAGTTGAGGGCCGGAAGTCAGCCCACGCAGGCGCTGTTCTTCGCGGCTCGGGAGACGGGTGCGCTCGGTGAGGTCGAGGCATCTGTGCTTGCGGCAGCCCGGTTCGGCGGGGACGTGCCCGAGGCGCTCCGCCGGGCGGGTCGGCAGGACGGTGCCGATGGACTCGCAGGGGTGGCGGCCTGTTGGCAAGTGGCCGTGGACGGAGGCGCGGGTCTCGTCACCGGGCTCGACCGTCTGGAGGTCGGCCTACGGGACCGGTGCGAGCAGCGCGAGCGCTTGCGTGCCGAACTGGCCGGTGCCTGGGCCACGGTGGTGGTCCTCGCCCTGCTGCCAGTGGGCGGTCTCGCCCTCGGAGCGGCGCTGGGGGTTGATCCGCTGCGGGTGCTGTTGCACACCCCCGCCGGCCTGGCCTGCCTGGTTGTGGGCGGGATGCTGGAGGCCGTCGGGCTCTGGTGGGCAGCGCGGATCGTACGGGGCGGTGAGCGTGCGTGATGCCAAACGTCTTCCCGACTACGGGCCTCGCGGTCCTGGTCGTTGCGTTGTGCGTGTGGGGAGCGGCGGAGGTGCTGAGCATCCTGCGGGCGCGTCGGACGCGACGGCGTGCGGGGAGGCTCCTTGCAAGACAGGAGCCGTCAGCCCGAAAGGTTCGAGTCCTGCTGTCTCCACGGGTGGGGCTCTGGGCGCAGTCCCTTGCGGGAGCCGTCGTCGGCTGGCTGTTGTTCGGCGTGATCGGTGGCCTGTGCGCGGGGGTTCTGACCGTCGGAGTGAAGCGGTGGCTCGTCGGACGGGCGAAAAAGCAGCGCGAGGGCACGGAGGGGGAGCAGCATCTGCCGCTCGCAGCAGACCTGTTGGCTGCCTGTGTTGCTTCCGGAGCAGGGCCGGCTGCGGCGGCTGAGGCGGTCGGTCGGTCATTGGGCGGGCCACTCGGAGCACGCCTGGCCCGCACGGCTGCTGAGCTCAGACTCGGCGGTGAACCAGCTGAGGTGTGGGGGAGGTTCGCCGTGATACCGGGTGCTGGGGGATTGGCCCGGTGCATGGAACGCGCCGGTTGCTCGGGGGCTCCAGCGGCGGAGGCCATCGCCCGGCACGCGACTGCGCTGCGTGCCGCTCGCGCCCGCTCGGCGGTTGCGCGGGCACGCCGGGCGCAAGTGCTGATCAGCGCGCCCGTGGCGCTCTGCTTCTTGCCCGCCTTCCTGGCGGTTGGGGTGGCCCCGGTGGTGATCGGTCTCATGGCGGGGCTGCTCGATGGATGAGCACGACGAAAACGAATACGCGACAGGGCAGGACGGAGAGTTCGAGATGACGTTCAAGGCACGGCTGAGCGGTTGGTGGCGGGCGCGGCAGACGGCGGCGGGTAGTGACGCGGGGATGACCACGTCCGAGTACGCGGTGGGGACGATCGCTGCGGCGGCGTTCGCTGCGGTGCTCTACAAGATCGTGACGAGCGGAGCGGTCTCGGGAGCGCTGGAGTCAATGATCGGGAAAGCCCTTGATGCGCCGTTCTGACCGGGGTTTCGTGACGGTGGAGGCGGCGATGGTCCTTCCCCTCCTCGCTCTCTTCACGGTCACTCTGCTCTGGGCGTTGGCCGCAGCAACCGCGCAGATCCGGTGCGTGGACGCGGCGCGGGCGGGAGCGAGGGCTGCAGCCCGATCGGAGCCGGTGGCGTCTGCTGAGGAAGTGGCCCGGGCAGCCGCACCCGAGGGGGCGCGGGTCTCGGTGGCACGGGAAGGCGAGCTGTGGCGCGTGGTCGTGGAAGCTGCTGCTCCGGGTCCCTGGGGCATGGGCTTGACCCTGCGGGCGGGCGCGGCGGCCCTCGCGGAGGACCTGATCGCGGAAGGAGCGTCATGACGGCCGACGAGGAACGGGGTGCGCCCATCGGGGCAAGGTCCGGGGCGGGGAAGGGGAGCGGAACCGTACCCCGGGTCGGGAGAACGCCCGGGGCCAGGACCGGAGCCGGTTTGTGGACCCAGGGCAGAAGCCGGACGTGGTACCCGTACGGGGTTCGGGGTCGGGGGATCCTTCGGCGGGAGGGTGGGGGACGGGCCCGACGGATGGTCCGGCCGTCGCTCTGTCGGGTGGGCCGCCGTTTGTTCCTCCGGGAGCTCGGGCGAGCAGCGCGCCGTACAGATCGCGGGGCGGCGACCGCATGGGCCGTGTTCGCAGCCTGCACCTTGTGTGTGGTGTTCGGGACCGTGCTTGCGCTGGGGCAGGCGGTGGTGGCCAGGCACCGGGCGGGCGGGGCCGCCGACCTGGCGGCTCTCGCCGCCGCGGACCGGGCCCTGTGGGGAGAGGCCGAGGCGTGCGCCGCCGCATCCAGGGTGGCCTCCGCACAGGGCGCCGAGCTGGTGCGGTGCTCGGTACGGGACGAAGTCGCAGAGGTGATCGCGAGGGGAGTGCACGGCCCGTACCGGCCGGAGGTCAGGTCCCGGGCAGGCCCTCCGGGGCCGTTTCCACCGCCGGCGAGGGTTCCGATGGCGGGGACGCCTCCCCCGTGGCCTCCCGGAGCGGTTCCGGGGCGGCCCTGAGGAGTTCCGCCAGGAGGCGGACGGCGCCGCGCTTGTGGAGCGGGTCGTTGCCGTTGCCGCACTTCGGGGATTGGACGCAGGAGGGGCAGCCCGCCTCGCACTCGCAGGAGGCGATGGCCTCCCGGGTGGCCGCCAGCCAGGCACGGGCGGTGCGGAAGGCGCGCTCGGCGAAGCCCGCGCCTCCTGGGTGGCCGTCGTACACGAAGACGGTGGGCAGCAGGGTGTCGGGGTGGAGCGGCACGGAGACGCCGCCGATGTCCCAGCGGTCGCAGGTGGCGAAGAGCGGCAGCATGCCGATGGAGGCGTGTTCGGCGGCGTGCAGGGCGCCGCCGAGGATCTCCGGGGTGATCCGGGCGGCGTCGAGCTGGTCCTCGGTGACCGTCCACCACACGGCCCGGGTGCGCAGGGTACGGGGTGGCAGGTCGAGCTTGGTCTCACCGAGCACCTCGCCGGTGATCAATCGGCGGCGCAGGAAGGAGACGACCTGGTGGGTGACCTCGACGGAGCCGTAGCAGAGGCGCCCGGCTCCCCAGGGAACCTGGGTGTCGGTGTCGAGGACGGTGATGGAGGTGGTGTCGCGGGCGGTGGTGGAGTACGGGGGGACGGCCTCTTCCACGAGGGCCACGGAGTCCTTGAGGTCGAGTTCTCGGACCAGGTAGGTGCGGCCCTGGTGGAGGTGGACGGCGCCCTCGTGGACGGTGGTGTGGGAGGCGGCCTCGTCGACGGTGCCGAGGAGACGGCCGGTGCCTGCCTCCACGATGCGGACCGGGCTGCCGCCGCCGCCCCTGATGTCGGTGAGGTCGGCGGCCCGCTCGCGCCGGGTCCAGTACCAGCCGGTGGCGCGGCGGCGCAGCAGGCCGGCGCCTTCGAGCTGCGGCAGCAGGTCCGGCACGGCCGGGCCGAAGAGGGCCAGGTCCGGCTCGGTCAGCGGGATCTCCGCAGCGGCTGCGCACAGGTGGGGGGCGAGGACGTACGGGTTGTCGGGGTCCAGGACGGTCGTCTCGACCGGCTGCTCGAAGATCGCTTCTGGATGGTGCACCAGGAAGGTGTCCAGCGGGTCGTCCCGGGCGACCAGGATCGCGAGGGCGCCCTCGCCCGAGCGGCCGGCGCGGCCCGCCTGCTGCCACAGGGAGGCGCGGGTGCCGGGGTAGCCCGCGATCACGACGGCGTCCAGGCCGGAGACGTCCACGCCCAGCTCCAGGGCGGTCGTGGCAGCCAGGCTGAGGAGTTCGCCCGAGTGGAGGGCCCGCTCCAGGGCGCGCCGCTCCTCGGGGAGGTAACCACCCCGGTAGGCGGCGACGCGCCGGGCCAGGGCACGGTCGGTCTCGGCCAGTCGCTCCTGGGCGATCACCGAGATCAGTTCGGCACCGCGCCGGGACCGGACGAAGGCGACCGAGCGTACGCCCTGGCGGGTCAGGTCGGTGAGGAGGTCGGCGGTCTCGGCGGTGGCGGTGCGGCGCACAGGCGCACCGCGCTCACCGTGCAGCTCGGTCAGTGGCGGCTCCCACAGGGCGAAGACCAGTTCGCCGCGCGGGGAGGCGTCGTCGGACACCTCGGTGACCGGGAGGCCGGTGAGGCGGCCGGCGGCCCGGGCGGGCTCGGCCGCGGTGGCAGAGGCGAGGAGGAAGACCGGGTCGGAACCGTACCGGGCGCAGATCCGTCGCAGGCGGCGCAGCACCTGGGCGACGTGGGAGCCGAAGACCCCCCGGTAGGTGTGGCACTCGTCGATCACGACGTAGCGCAGGGAGCGCAGGAAGGAGGACCACCTGGGGTGGGAGGGGAGCACGCCTCGGTGCAGCATGTCGGGATTGGTCAGGACGTAGTTCGCGTACTGGCGGACCCACTCGCGCTCTTCGACCGGCGTGTCCCCGTCGTAGACGGCGGGGCGGATTCGGTTGCCGAGTGGGGCGGCCAGTGCACGCACGGCGCGTCGCTGGTCGGCTGCGAGGGCTTTGGTGGGTGCGAGGTAGAGGGCGGTGGCACCGCGGCCGTTCGCGGCCTCGGAGCCGTCCAGGAGGGCGCTGAGGACCGGGGCGAGGTAGGCGAGCGACTTGCCCGAGGCGGTGCCGGTGGCGATCACCACGGACTCGCCGTCCAGGGCGTGCTCGGCGGCCTCGGCCTGGTGGGCCCAGGGGTGCTCGATGCCGGCCTCCTGGATCGCCGCGATCACTTCCGGTCGGATGCGGTGCGGCCAGACGGCATGACGGCCTTCTCGGGCGGGCATGTGCTCCGTATGAGTGATGCGCGCGGACCGGCTCTCGCCCGAGGAGAGCCGGTCGAGGACCGTGCCGGGAGAAGGGCGACTGCCCGTTTCCCCGGCCGGACGACGGGGCTGGTGATTCTTGGCCATCGGCATCGAGTGTGTCACTGCCATGACGGACAATGCTTCTAAGGCGTCGTGCATGGTTGCTGGTAAATGATTGAATGCCATCGCGGCTGGCGTTCCGTTCCTCGGCTTCGCCCCGGAGTCCCGAGAGAACGATCGCTCGATAGCAAGGTGCTGGAGGATCCGTGGACCTGTCCCTGTCGACTCGCAATGTGTCCGGTGCTGGTGGTGACCGTACGGTCGTCGAGGTCGGTGGCGAGATTGATGTGTATACCGCGCCCAAGCTGCGCGAGCAGTTGGTCGAGTTGGTGAACGACGGCAGCTATCACCTGGTCGTCGACATGGAGGGCGTGGACTTCCTCGACTCCACCGGCCTCGGCGTGCTCGTCGGCGGCCTGAAGCGCGTGCGCGCCCATGAGGGCTCGTTGCGCCTGGTCTGCAACCAGGAGCGCATTCTGAAGATTTTCCGGATCACGGGTCTCACCAAGGTGTTCCCGATCCACACCTCGGTCGACGAGGCCGTCAACGCCGTCGACTGAGCCCAGGGGGTTCGTATGGCCACCGTTGAACTCCGCTTCACCGCCCAGCCCGAGCACGTCCGCACGGCCCGCTTGGTGGCAGCTGCGGTCGCGCGCCGGGCGGGCGTGGACGAGGCGGTCCTCGACGAGGTGCGTCTCGCTGTGGGTGAGGCCTGTTCCCGTGCGGTCGGGCTGCATCGCAGCAATGACGTCATGACCCCCATTCGGGTCGTCCTGACCGAGGAGGAGAAGACGTTCTCCATCGAGGTCGGTGACGAAGTGCCGGGTGCGGGGGTCGCGGCGGCCGATGCCGCTGGTGTCCCCGGTGCCCGGGCCGCGGCCCCGGCCGAGGACTTCGACGACGCTGACGGCGAGGACGAGATGGGGCTCGCGGTGATCCGCGGGCTGGTCGACGACGTCGAAGTCAGCGCTGGCGAGGACGGCGGCACGATCCGGATGAGTTGGCCGGTGAGTTCGGCGGACGTCCTGTCCTGACCCGTTCGCGTGCACGTACGTGGAGCAACAGAAGGGGTCCCGCAGCCGCGGGGCCCCTTCTGCGTGGCCGGCTTCCGGGCTCGACCGCGTCGGCGTCGAGCCCGTTCGTCCTGCCGGCCCTGACCGTGCGCCTTCCGAGTCTCCGCACGTCCGGGCGAGGTCGACGTGCCGGTGCAGGTCGATTGGTGCATCCGCGTGGCAGCCGTCCGGCATCCCCGTTTGTTACGGTTCGCCTCCCTATGATCCGTCTCCATGGACCCCATTTCCCTCGCCGCGGCGGTGCTCACGAGCGGGAACCGGACGATCGTGGTCGTCGTCGCGGCCGTCGCCCTGGCCGCGCTGGTCGTCGCACGGCTCCTCGTCCGCCAGGTCCTCGCGGCCGGTGAGGGCACCGAGCGGATGAAGGAGATCGCCGCCGCCGTGCAGGAGGGGGCCAACGCCTACCTCGCGCGGCAGCTGCGGACCCTGGCCGTCTTCGCTGCGGCCGTGTTCTTCCTGTTGATGCTGCTCCCGGCGGACAACTGGTCGCAGCGTGCCGGGCGTTCCCTGTTCTTCCTGGTCGGCGCGCTCTTCTCGGCGGTCACCGGATACATCGGCATGCGGCTCGCCGTACGGACCAACGTGCGGGTCGCCGCCGCGGCCAGGGAGGCCACTCCGGCACCCGGCGAACCCGAGAAGGATCCCAGCGAGGTCGCGCACCGGGCCACGCGGATCGCGTTCCGCACGGGCGGGGTCGTCGGCATGTGCACCGTCGGCCTCGGACTGCTCGGGGTCGCCTGCGTGGTCCTCGTCTACGCGGCCGATGCGCCCAAGGTGCTGGAGGGCTTCGGATTGGGTGCCGCGCTCATCGCCATGTTCATGCGCGTGGGCGGCGGCATCTTCACCAAGGCCGCCGACGTCGGCGCCGACCTGGTCGGCAAGGTCGAGCAGGGCATCCCCGAGGACGACCCGCGCAACGCCGCCACCATTGCCGACAACGTCGGCGACAACGTCGGCGACTGCGCAGGCATGGCGGCCGACCTCTTCGAGTCGTATGCCGTGACCCTGGTCGCCGCGCTCATCCTCGGCAAGGCGGCGTTCGGGGACCACGGCCTCGCGTTCCCCCTGATCGTTCCGGCGATCGGCGTGGTCACCGCCGTGATCGGCATCCTGACGGTTGCCCCGCGGCGTGCCGACCGGGGCGGAATGAGCGCGATCAACCGCGGCTTCCTCGTTTCGGCGGTCATCTCGCTGGTGCTCGTCGCGATTGCCGCCTTCGTCTACTTGCCGTCCTCGTACGCCGACCTGGAGGGCGTCACCGAGCCGGGCATCCGCGACCACGGTGGTGATCCTCGGGTCCTGGCCCTGGTCGCGGTCGCGCTCGGCATCGTCCTGGCAGCGCTCATCCAGCAGCTCACCGGCTACTTCACCGAGACGAACCGGCGACCGGTCCGGGACATCGGGAAGTCCTCGCTGACCGGCCCCGCGACGGTCGTCCTCGCGGGGGTGGCGCTCGGGCTGGAATCCGCCGTCTACACGGCCCTGTTGATCGGCCTGACCGTCTACGGGGCGTTCCTACTGGGTGGCGCCTCGATCATGCTGGCGCTGTTCGCGGTGGCCCTCGCCGGGACGGGACTGCTCACCACGGTCGGAGTGATCGTCGCCATGGACACGTTCGGCCCGGTCGCCGACAACGCCCAGGGCATCGCGGAGATGTCCGGGGACGTCACGGGTGCCGGCGCCCAGGTCCTCACCGATCTCGACGCCGTCGGCAACACCACGAAGGCCATCACCAAGGGCATCGCCATCGCCACCGCCGTCCTGGCGGCTTCGGCGCTCTTCGGCTCGTACCGGGACGCGATCGCGACCTCGGTCGCCGATGTCGGCGAGTTCGGCGGCTTCGACGGCTTCGGGGAACTTGGAGTGAAGACCGGTGAACTGACGCTCTCCATGGACATCTCGCAGCCCAACAACCTGTTCGGCCTGATCCTCGGTGCGGCGGTGGTGTTCCTCTTCTCCGGACTTGCGATCAACGCGGTGTCCCGCTCGGCCGGATCCGTCGTCTACGAGGTGCGACGACAGTTCCGTGAGCATCCCGGGATCATGGGCTTCACCGAGAAGCCGGAGTACGGGCGGGTCGTTGACATCTGCACCAAGGACGCACTGCGCGAGCTCGCCACTCCGGGGCTGCTCGCCGTGATGGCTCCGATCGCCGTCGGCTTCTCGCTCGGCGTCGGGGCCCTCGGGGCGTACCTCGCCGGGGCGATCGGCACGGGGGCGCTGATGGCGGTCTTCCTCGCCAACTCGGGTGGTGCTTGGGACAACGCGAAGAAATTGGTCGAGGACGGAAACCACGGAGGCAAGGGCAGCGAGGCCCACGAGGCGACCGTGATCGGGGACACGGTCGGCGATCCCTTCAAGGACACGGCAGGTCCGGCGATCAACCCGCTGCTGAAGGTGATGAACCTGGTGGCGCTGCTGATCGCGCCGGCGATCGTGCGGTTCAGCTACGGCGGTGACGCGAGCGCCGGAGTGCGGGCGGTGGTCGCGGTGATTGCGCTCCTCGTCGTCATCAGTGCCGTTCGGGTCTCCAAGAGGCGTTCGGTGGAAGTGTCCTGAGGTGGCGTCGGCCATGAAGCCCGTCCGACGGAGGTCGCTGCGGGGCGGAGGTCGGTGCGGGGCGCCCGTGTCGCCGTCCGTACGTGGCGTCCGTCTCATTCCCGTGTGTTCCCGGCGTGTTCGAGAGGCACGTCCCTTGGTTCAAAAGGCTTCAATCTGGGAGGAATCCGTCGCACGAAAGGTGGAAGTAGCCCGTTCGGCGTGTATGTTCCGGGGCCGAGAGCCTTCGAAGGGACCGATCCGTTGAACAAGAAGCTTGCGGCCGCACTGTCCGGCGGCGCGGTACTGGTGCTCGCGCTGTCCGGTTGCAGCGACGACGAGGGTGACAAGGTGGGTGACTGGGCGAAGACCTTCTGCGACCAGGCGAAGCCTCAGATCCAGAAGCGGGCCGACGCCCACCAGATCATCATTTCGACGGCGGCCGACAGCAAGCCCGCCGAGATCCAGGCCGCCGATTCGAAGGCGTTCCAGGACATCGCCAATGCCGACCGGGCCCTCGCCAAGGCCGTTGAGGCGGCTGGGGCCCCGCCCGTCGAGAACGGCGAGAAGGTCCAGCAGGACGCGATCAAGGAGCTCAATGCCACCGCCCTCGCCTACGAGGGGCTGAAGAAGCAGGTCGACGCACTGGACCCGACGAACCAGCAGAAGTTCGCGGACGGCCTCCAAGGCGTTGCCGACGGTCTGAGCAAGATCGAGAAGATGGACCAGAACGCCCTGTCCAAGCTGGAGGAGGGCGAGCTCGGCCAGGCGATGGCCAAGCAGCCCGGCTGCCAGAAGCCCACGGCCTCGGTTCCGCCGAAGACGTCCGCCTCCCCGAAGGCCGGCTCGACCGCCGATGCGGACCCCGGTGCCGCGGAGCCGACGCAGAAGGCGACGACCCAGCCGTCGACCGCGAAGCCCTCGGCGAGCAAGGACGCAGAGGAGTAGGACCCGGGCCGACCGGCCGGGCGGCGCCCCGACACGGGCCCTCGGTCGGTCGCCGTGGTCCGGCCCACCGTCTTCGTCCCCCGTTCGGCCGGCAGTCCGACCGGCCCGGGAAGGACGTCCGACCGGCCCGGGAAGGACGTCCGACCGGCCCGGGAAGGACGTCGGGCCGGTTCGGCGGGGGGCGATCGGACGGCCGTCGCCGGGTCGGCCGCCCCGATGTCGGTGGCGGCCGTCACAATGGAGCGGTGAGTACGACCAGCCTGCCCCCCCGCCTCCCGGTGCCCACGCACGCCGTCCGTCTGCGCGAGGCCCTGCTCGCCGCCGACTTCACCGCCGACGGACTGCTCGACCTGCTCGGCGCCCCGGCCTACGCGGCGCTTGCCCGCAGCGAGACCGTGCCCGCCCTGCGCGCCACCCGTGGTGACTCCCCGCTGGCGACGCTCGTCCGGCTCTTCCTGCTCCAGGAGCCGGTGGCGGACGACCGGGCCGCCGCTGCGCTTCCCCTGGACGAGGCCCTCGCCGACGGCTGGGTGGTCCGTGCGGACGGCACGGTGTCCGCCACCGTTGACGTCCGGCCGTACGGCGGGCCGGACGGTGAGGACTGGTTCATCGTCTCCGACCTGGGCTGTGCCGTCGGTGGTGCCGGCGGCATCGGCACCAAGGACGAGGGCGTCGTCCTCGGCGTCGGTGGAGCCTCCACCACGCTCGCCGGCATCACGGTCCGTACGCCGGTCTCCTCCGCGCTCGACCTCGGAACCGGTTCCGGCATCCAGGCGCTGCACGCCGCCCAGCACGCCACCCTGGTCACCGCCACCGACCTCAACCCCCGCGCCCTGGAGTTCACCCGGCTCACCCTGGCCCTCTCCGGGGCCCGGGAGGCCGAGCTGTTGACGGGCTCGCTCTTCGAGCCCGTCCGGGGCGCCACCTATGACCTGATCGTTTCCAATCCGCCGTTCGTGATCTCACCCGGCGCCGGGCTGACCTACCGGGACGGCGGGATGAGCGGCGACGACCTGTGCCGCACGCTCGTGCAGCAGGCCGGGGAGCGGCTGAACGACGGCGGTTACGCCCAGTTCCTCGCCAACTGGCAGCACGTCGAGGGAGAAGAGTGGCAGGACCGGCTGCGCTCCTGGGTGCCGCGCGGCTGCGACGCCTGGATCGTGCAGCGCGAAGTCCAGGACGTCACCCAGTACGCGGAGCTCTGGCTGCGGGACAGCGGTGAGCACCGGGGGGACCCGGAGGCCTATCGGGCGGCGTACGACCGCTGGCTCGACTCCTTCGAGGCGAGCAGGACCCGCGCCATCGGCTTCGGCTGGATCACGATCCGGCGGAGCGAGGCGGTGGCCTCCGGTGCCGTCGAGCCCTCGATCCTCATCGAGGAGTGGCCGCACCCGGTCGAGCAGCCCCTCGGCCCCGCCGTCCGCGCCCACTTCGAGCGCCAGGACTACCTGCGCGACCGCGATGACGCCGCGCTGCTCGCCGACCGGTTCGTGCTCGCTCCCGAGGTGGTGCAGGAGCAGGTGGGGCTGCCGGGTGCCGAGGACCCCGAGCACGTGGTGCTCCGGCAGAACCGGGGCATGCGCCGCGCCACCAAGGTCGACCACGTGGGCGCCGGGTTCGCCGGGGTGTGCGACGGCACGCTCAGCGCGGGTCGCATCCTGGACGCGATCGGCCAGTTGACGGGCGAGGACCCGGTCATGTTGCGGGACCGCACGCCCCGGGCGATCCGACTGCTCGTCGAGGAGGGCTTCCTGGTTCCCGTCAGCGGGGAGGAGCACGCCGCTTGATACGGATCGAGCTGAACGAGGCTTCGCTCGGGGCGACCCGGATCGCGATCAGCCCGCTGCGCGACGCGTTCTGCGCGATGCACCTCGCGCTGCCGAACCGCCACCCGTCCTGGCCCTACCAGGGGTGGCTGGGACGGGCGCGTGAGGTGTGGCGCGAGGACGATCGGCTCCGCCCGCTGTGGGACCTGTTCACCCAAGGCCCGACGGACGTCTCCGATTTCCTGCTGCCCCGGCCGTTCGGCACGGTCCACGTCCGGGAGGAGCTCGCCGCGCTGCGGGACACCGACCCGGAGTTCGTCCGCGCCCAAGTGGCTTTCTGCTACCCCGGTATGGCCGATGCTCCTTTCGTGCGGCCGTACCTGAAGGACCCGGAGGCGGCCTGCGCGGCGCTCGCCGACGCGTACGAGGCCTACTGGGAGGGGGCGGTCGAGCCGTACTGGCCGACGATGCGGCGACTGGTCGAGGACGAAGTGCTGGTCCGGGCGAGGACGTTCGCGACCGAGGGCGTCGACGCGTTGTTCGCAGGCCTGGAGACGAGGGGCCGCTGGAATCCTCCGGTCCTCGAACTGACCAAGCACATCGACGTGGAGTACGCGCCCGGGGAGCGCCGACTCGTCCTGGTGCCGCTGGTCTTCGCGGAGGGCTGCCGGCTGTACTCGATGGACGACCCCGAGGTGTTCGCGCTCAGTTTCCAGGCTCGGGGCGCCGCCGCGCTGCGCGAACCGCCCGAGCCCGTCGCCGAGGACCGGCTCGGGCTGATGCTCGGCCGGGGCAGGGCCGCGGTGCTGCGGGAACTGGGCGGGCCCCTGACCACGGCCGGACTCGCCGATCGCCTCGGGCTCGCGCCCAGCACGGTCTCCGAGCACTTGTCGGTGCTTGCGGAGGCCGGGGTGGTCACCCGTCACCGCGTCGGGCGTTCCGTCTACTACCAGTTGACGGATACCGGCCGTTCGCTGCTCGCGCTCCTCGCGGGGGAGGGCGTTCTCACGGCCGTCGCCTGAGGCCGGGCCGCGGGGTCGGTGGCGGGGGCGGGACCGGCCCCGCGGCCGACGATTCGGGCGCGCCCGAATCGATGGTCCGGTCCTCCCGTCCGCTCCTACCGTCCGGCGCATGCTCGCAATCGAGGCGGACGCGCTGCGCCGCACCTTCACCAGCAGGACCGGATGGCCGCGGCCCCGTCGCACCGAGACCGAAGCCGTGCGAGGGGTCACCTTCGAGGTGGCGCCGGGGGAACTGTTCGGCCTGCTCGGCCCCAATGGCGCCGGGAAGACCACCACCATCAAGATGCTCAACACCCTGCTCCTGCCGACTTCCGGCACGGCCCGGGTGTTCGGCCACGACGTGGCCCGCGACCCCGTCGCGGTGCGCCGCAGGATCGGCTACGTCTTCGGCGGCGACCGGGGGCTCTACGACCGGCTTTCCGCGCTCGACAACCTCCGCTACTTCGCCGAGCTCTACGGTGTCCCCGCCCGCGGCCAGAAGCGGCGCATCGACGAACTCCTCGACCTGGTCGGCCTCGCGGGCCGGGAGCGGGAACGAGTCGAGGGGTACTCGCGCGGCATGCGACAGCGCCTCCACATCGCCCGCGGCCTGCTCCACCGCCCCGACGTCCTCTTCCTCGACGAGCCGTCCATCGGGGTCGACCCGGTCGCCGCCCGCGATCTGCGCCGTACGGTCGCCGACCTGGCCGACACCGGCACCACCGTCCTGCTCACCACGCACCACATGGCCGAGGCCGACGAGCTCTGCGACCGGATCGCCGTGATCGCGGGTGGTCGGATCCGTGCCCTCGACGCTCCCGACGCCCTCAAGGGGCGGGTACGGGGGCGGGACGTGCTGGAGGTCGAGGCGTACGGCGTCGATGACGCGCGGCTCGACCTGCTGCGGCGCGTCCCCGGGGTGCGGGGGGTGTCCGTGGAGGACCGCGGCGCCCTGCAGACCGTGGCCGTGCAGACCGGTCGTGGCGCCTCCGAGCTGCACGGACCCGTCCTGGCCGTGCTCGACGGGGTACGGATCGGCAGGGTCACCAGCCGCGAACCGTCCCTGGAGGACGCCTACATCGCGATCGTGGAGGAGGGGGTGCGGCAGGAGGCGACGACTGCGGGTGCGGAGGGTGCCGCAGGAGGGGGCCCGGGCGGAGAGGGGGCCTTCTGCGAGGGGGCCCTCCCCACGCCCGGGGGCGGGACCGCTGGCCTGCCCGGGGGCGTGACCGAGGAGGCGTCCGCATGAGGCGCCTGCCACGGCTGTTCCTTGTCGGGATGCGCATCCACGTCTCCTCCATGTCGCGCTCCCCGATCGAGATCACCTTCGCCGTCCTCGTGCCGCTCGTCTACGCCACCCTCGCCGTCTACCTGTTCCGCGCCGCCGGCGATCCCGACCGGCTGCTCACCGCCTCCGTCGGCGCCGGACTCATGGGCATCTGGGGCTCCGTGCTCTTCGGCTCGGGCGGCGCCGTGCAGAACCAGCGCTGGCTGGGCACCCTGGAGACCCTCGTCGTGGCGCCGACGCCGCTCGCCCTCGTGCTGCTCCCGATCACCCTCGCGACCGCCGTCATCGGCACGTACGCGATGGGCGCCACGATCCTCTGGGGCGTCCTGCTCTTCGACGTGCCGCTCGACTTCGCGCACCCGCTGCTCTTCCTGCTCGCCGTTCCGGTGTGCGTCCTGGTCCTCGGGATGACGGGGCTGCTGCTCGCCGCCACCTTCGTCCTGCTGCGCAACGCCAATGCCCTCGCCAACCCGCTCGACACCCCCGTCTGGCTGCTGTCCGGGCTGCTCGTGCCGATCACCGTGCTGCCCGCCTGGACCCGTCCGGTCTCCTGGGTGCTGCCCACGACCTGGGGAGCGCGGGCCGTGCACGCGGCGACCTCCGGCGGGGACGTGATCACGCCGCTGCTCACCGCCGCTGCGCTCGGGACCGGATGCGCACTCGTCGCCGTCCTCGTCCTCGGGCGCGTGGAGCGCCGGGCCCGTGCCGCCGCCACCCTCGCCCTCACCTGAAAGGCCAGCAGTGATCTTCCGTTTTCTTGCCACGGCCAGGCTCGTCATCGTCGGCGGGGCGATGTCCTACCGGGCGCTCTTCAACTGGACCACTCCTCCGATGTTCATTGGAACGCTGCTGGTCGGCCCGCTCCTCCAAGTGTTCTTCTTCGTCTTCCTGGGCAGGGAACTGGGTGTCGCCGACGATCGTTTCCACCTCGTCGGCAATGCCGTCCTCGCAGCTTCCGCCTCCTGCGTGTACGGCGGCACGATGGCCATCGCCAACGAGCGTCGGTACGGAACCCTCGGGGCCGTTCTGCTCTCGCCGCGGCGCCGGGTTCCGCTGTGGCTCGGACGTGCCGTCCCGTACGTCCTCAACGGGCTGTTCACCAGCGCCTTCGTGCTCACCGCAGCCGTGCTCCTGTTGGGCCTGCCCGTGCCTGCCGGGTCAGTGCCTGCGCTGGGGCTGGTGCTCCTCGTCGCTGCGGGTGGCTGTTCCGCCTTCGGGCTCGCGCTCGGGGCGCTCGGGTTGCGCTTCCGCGACGTGTTCCTGGTGTCGAACGTGGCCAGCTCGGGGCTGCTGCTCCTGACCGGTGCCGCCGTGCCCCAAGAGACGCTGCCGCAGTGGATGCGGATCGCCGGGGAGCTGCTGCCGCTCACCCACGCGGCGGACGCGGCACGCGGGCTGACCGGGGGCGATGCCCTGGAAGGGCGTCTTCTCGGTGCCGAGCTTGCGGTCGGCCTCGGATGGGGGCTGCTCGCCGTCGTGCTCCTCGCCGTCTTCGAGCGGGGCAGTCGGCGCCGGGCCACGCTCGACGTCATGTGACGCACGCCTCCCTCCGTCGGCGAGTGCTGCCGGGCACCGGGGTCGGTACGGAACGGAAGGATCCGCACAAAGATTTTCGCCCAAAAATGAACGAACTGTTGTGCAAGGTACTTTTCGCTCGATGCCCGCGGTGCGGTGGCGCCACCAGAGGGGGGCGGGGAGACAAGGGGTGGGGAAGGCCACTTGCCGGCGGATCACTACCGGCCATCTTCGTGAAACCGTAGGGGGCGGCCCGCGTCGTTCACCCGGAATTCGTGCCCCCGACGCCCAGAGCTGTCAGCCTCGGCTGCGGGAGACGAAGACCGCAGGCGAACGGAACGGGGTACGGGCATGGAGAGCGGGCCGGCGATCTTCGCGGGGGCGGCGTTCACGCTGTTCGGAGGCGCGCTGCTGCTGTGGACGACCGTGCGGTCACTGCACCGTGAGCCCGTCGTCCACGGGGTCGCTCCGGGCGCGGCGGTCGCGCTGACGAGCCTCGCCGGCTCCGTGTTCCTCCTCCTCGGCGTCTGGTGCTTCGGCCGGATCTGATCCCGCCCCGCGCCAGCCCCCGACCTCCTTCTGACCTCGCCGGCCCGTCCGCGCGCCCCGCCCGACCGGGAGTCCGGGCGGCAGGAATGCCAAGACTCGGGTTACCGTTCGAGTGGCCGTTGCGGGCTTTCGCCGTTTGACACGGGGGCGGGTTGTACCGTCACACTCCGCAGCGACGGGAGCGTCACCGTCCGTGCCGCTGCCGTGCGTGCCCACGTGCCGTGCGTGCCCGCACGGGCCAGAGAGTGTCGACCGGAGAGAAGAGCCAAGTTGTCCCCGACCAGCGAGACCGCACACGGCGGCCGCCGACTCGTCATCGTCGAGTCGCCCGCCAAGGCGAAGACGATCAAGGGCTACCTCGGCCCGGGTTACGTCGTCGAGGCGAGCGTCGGGCACATCCGTGACCTCCCCTCCGGCGCCGCCGAGGTGCCGGAGAAGTACACCGGCGAGGTGCGCCGCCTCGGGGTCGACGTCGAGCACGACTTCCAGCCCATCTATGTCGTCAACGCCGACAAGAAGGCGCAGGTCAGGAAGCTCAAGGAGCTGCTCGCCGAATCCGACGAGCTCTTCCTCGCCACCGATGAGGACCGCGAGGGCGAGGCCATCGCGTGGCACCTCCAGGAAGTGCTGAAGCCCAAGGTCCCGGTCCACCGGATGGTCTTCCACGAGATCACCAAGGACGCGATCCAGCAGGCGGTCCGCAATCCGCGCGAGCTGAACAAGCGGATGGTCGACGCCCAGGAGACCCGACGCATCCTCGACCGGCTGTACGGCTACGAGGTCTCGCCGGTCCTGTGGAAGAAGGTCATGCCCCGGCTGTCCGCCGGCCGCGTGCAGTCCGTCGCCACCCGTCTCGTCGTCGAGCGGGAGCGCGAGCGCATCGCCTTCCGCTCGGCCGAGTACTGGGACCTCACGGGCACCTTCGGCACCGGTCTCGCCGGTGACCCCTCGGGCCCCTCCTCGCTGGTCGCCCGCCTCGCGACGGTCGACGGCAAGCGCGTCGCACAGGGCCGTGACTTCGGCTCCGACGGCCAGCTGAAGACCGCGAACGTGCTCCACCTCGACGAGCAGGGGGCCCGTGCCCTCGCCGCCGCCCTCGCCGGTGCCCACTTCGCCGTCCGCTCGGTCGAGTCGAAGCCGTACCGCCGCTCCCCGTACGCCCCCTTCCGCACCACGACCCTCCAGCAGGAGGCGAGCCGCAAGCTGGGCTTCGGTGCGAAGGCGACCATGCAGGTGGCGCAGAAGCTGTACGAGAACGGCTTCATCACCTACATGCGTACGGACTCCACGATCCTGTCCGACACCGCGGTGACGGCGGCCCGTGCGCAGGTCACCCAGCTCTACGGTGCCGACTACCTTCCGGAGAAGCCGCGCGTCTACGCGGGCAAGGTCAAGAACGCCCAGGAGGCGCACGAGGCGATCCGACCTTCGGGTGATCGTTTCCGCACCCCGGCGGAGACCGGTCTGACCGGCGACCAGTTCAAGCTGTACGAGCTGATCTGGAAGCGGACCGTTGCCTCCCAGATGAAGGACGCGACCGGCAACTCGGTCACCGTGAAGATCGGCGGCCGGGCGGCGGACGGTCGTGACGCCGAGTTCAGCGCCTCGGGCAAGACGATCACCTTCCACGGCTTCATGAAGGCGTACGTGGAGGGGGCCGACGACCCGAACGCCGAGCTCGATGACCGCGAGCGGCGCCTGCCGCAGGTCGTCGAGGGCGATGCGCTGACCGCCGAGGAGATCACCGCGGACGGCCACGCGACCAAGCCGCCGGCCCGCTACACCGAGGCCTCGCTGGTCAAGGAGCTCGAAGAGCGGGAGATCGGCCGCCCGTCGACGTACGCCTCGATCATCGGCACCATCCTCGACCGCGGCTACGTCTTCAAGAAGGGCACGGCCCTCGTGCCGTCCTTCCTCTCCTTCGCCGTGGTCAACCTCCTGGAGAAGCACTTCGGGCGGCTGGTCGACTACGACTTCACCGCACGGATGGAGGACGACCTCGACCGCATCGCCCGTGGCGAGGCCCAGGCCGTGCCGTGGCTGAAGCGCTTCTACTTCGGTGAGGGCGGTGCCTCCGGCGAGGGCGGTGCGGCGGACGCCGGGAACGGCGACGGCGACCACCTCGGCGGTCTCAAGGAGCTCGTCACCGACCTCGGTGCGATCGACGCCCGGGAGATCTCCTCCTTCCCCGTCGGCAACGGCATCGTGCTGCGCGTCGGCAAGTTCGGCCCCTACGTCGAGCGCGGCGAGAAGGGACAGGACGGCCACCAGAGCGCCGACGTGCCGGGCGACATGGCACCGGACGAGCTGACCGTCGAGCTCGCCGAGGAACTGCTCGCCAAGCCGAGCGGCGACTTCGAGCTGGGAACCGACCCGGTCAGCGGCCGCCAGATCGTCGCCAAGGACGGCCGCTACGGCCCGTACGTGACCGAGGTCCTACCCGAGGGCACCCCGAAGACCGGCAAGAACGCGGTGAAGCCGCGCACGGCCTCCCTCTTCAAGTCGATGTCCCTCGACACCGTCACCCTGGAGGACGCGCTCCGGCTGATGTCGCTGCCGCGGACCGTCGGCGTGGACGCCGAGGGCGTCGAGATCACCGCGCAGAACGGCCGCTACGGCCCGTACCTGAAGAAGGGCACGGACTCGCGGTCGCTCACCGACGAGGAGCAGCTCTTCACCATCACCCTCGAAGAGGCGCTCGCGATCTACGCACAGCCGAAGCAGCGGGGGCGGGCCGCGGCCAAGCCGCCGCTGAAGGAGCTGGGCACCGATCCGGTCAGCGAGAAGCCCGTGGTCGTCAAGGACGGGCGCTTCGGCCCGTACGTGACGGACGGCGAGACCAACGCCACCCTGCGCACCGGCGACAGCGTGGAGACGATCACCCCGGAGCGCGGCTACGAGCTGCTCGCCGAGAAGCGGGCCAAGGCCCCGGCGAAGAAGGCTGCCAAGAAGGCCCCGGCGAAGAAGACCGCGGCCAAGAAGACGGCCAAGAAGACGGCGGCGAAGAAGACCACCACGGCCAAGAAGACCGCGGCGAAGAAGACCACGGCGGCCAAGAAGACCACGGCCAAGAAGACCGCCGCGAAGAAGACCGCGGCGGCCCAGCCGGAGTAGTCCGCCGAGCCGTGTCGTGCGGGGGAGAGCGGGGGTTTCCCGCTTTTCCCCGCACGTCCGGAACCACCCCCTGGAGTGCCCGTTTCCGTCCCTCTTCCCGTGGTCGGCCCTCTGCCCGGGAGGAGGCCGCTCGGGCAAGTCTGGCCGGATAGGGTGGACGAATGACGCGAGCAGAGCAGCCAGACCGCTTGGGCGCTTCCGACGCCGCACTTGTCGCGGACTCCCGTGAGCGTGCCGTACATGCCCTGTTGCGCCATCAACCGCTGCGCAGGTTGTGGAGCGCCCATGCGCTCGGCAGCACCGGTGACGCCCTCGCCCTCCTCGTCCTCGTCCTCCTCGGCCTCCAGGCGGCCGTCACGGAGGGCGCGCTCGGAGGCGGCGAGCGGGGTGCGGCCTTCGCCGTGGCCGCCGTCGTCGGCGCCCGACTGCTGGCCGCGGTCCTCTTCGGGGCCGTCCTCCTCGGTCCGCTGACCGTGCTCACCGGGCCGACCGGCCCGTTCGACCGCCGCTGGACCATGATCGGCGCCGATGTCCTGCGCATCGCGCTGCTCGTGATCGCCCCGCTCTGGATCGACTGGACCCCCGGCAGCGCCCTCTGGTACCTGCTCGGCACCGTCTTCGTCACCGGCGCGGCCGAGCGGCTCTGGACCGTCGCGCGCGAGGGCGCCGCGCCCGCACTGCTGCCCGCCCCGCCGGTGGAGGGCAGCGCCGTGCGGCCGCTGCCCGACCACCTCGGTGCGCTGCGCCGACTGTCCCAGCGCACCGCCTTCCTCGCCGTACCCGCGGCAGCGGCGGTGCTGCTGGTCGCCACGCTGGTCGGAAACCTGCTCGGCCTCGGGATCGACTGGTTCTCGCTGCACCAGGCGGCCCTCGGCTCCTACGTGGCGGCCGGACTGTTCGCCGCCACCGTCACCGTCCTCTACGCGGTGCTGCTGCCCACCGGTGCGACGCCCCGCCCCCGCTCGCCCCTGGAGGGCCTGCGACGGCCCTCGACGCCCAAGGGCAACTCCGAGGAGGACAAGGGACGGACGCCGGAGAAGGGCCGCACCGGAGCCCTGCCGCTGCTCGTCCTGACCTGTGCCGCGGTCGCCGGGGCGATCGCCGCAGCAGCGTCCCTCGCCGTGCTCCACGCGTACGACCTGGACGGCGGACCCGTCACCTATGCGCTCCTGGTGCTGGCGCTCAGCGGCGCCACCGCCGTCGGCATCCGCACGGCGGACTCCGTCCTGCCCGTTCTCTCGCGGCGCCGACTGCTCGCCCTCGCGACCGCCGTCACCGGTGTCGCCCTGATCGCGACGGGCCTGGTGCCGGACACGGCGACCGTGCTGTTGCTCGCCGCCCTCGCCGGCTACGCGGCCGGGGTCGCCGCGCACACCGGTCACACCCTCGTCGACCAGGAGGTCGAGGAGTCCCGCCGGGCCAGGACCACCGAACACCTCCAGGCCAATGCGCGCCTCGCCGTGGGCCTCGGCGCGGTCGCGGCCCCGCTCCTCGCCGCCGCGATCGGACCGCACCGACTGGCGTCAGGGGACTTCGTCTTCGCACACGGCGGCGCGGCCTTCACGCTCGCCCTCGTCGGCGCCCTGCTGCTCCCGGTCTCCGCGCTCGTCCTCGGAAAGACCGACGATCGGGCGGGAGTCCCGCTCCGCCGTGACCTGCGCGACGCGCTGCGCGGCTCCGACCCGGCCCAGGCGCCCTTCCCGACCGGCTTCTTCATCGCCCTGGAGGGTGGTGACGGTGCCGGCAAGTCGACCCAGGTCCGGGCGCTCGCCGAGTGGATCCGCGCCAAGGGACACGAGGTCGTCGTCACCCGCGAGCCCGGTGCCACCCCGATCGGAAAGCGGCTCCGTTCGATCCTGCTCGACGTGTCGTCAGCGGGGCTGTCGAACCGTGCCGAGGCCCTGTTGTACGCGGCCGACCGGGCGGAGCACGTCGATTCCCTCGTCCGGCCGGCCCTGGAGCGGGGCGCGGTCGTCATCTCCGACCGCTACATCGACTCCTCCGTGGCCTACCAGGGCGCGGGCCGTGACCTGTCCCCGACCGAGATCGCCCGCATCTCCCGCTGGGCCACCGACGGCCTCGTCCCCCACCTGACCGTGGTCCTCGACGTCTCCCCGGAGACCGCGAGGGAACGGTTCACCGAGGCGCCCGACCGGTTGGAGTCCGAGCCGCCGGAGTTCCACGCACGCGTACGGGCCGGATTCCTCGCCCTCGCAGCCGCCGACCCCAGCCGCTACCTCGTCGTCGACGCCGGCCAGGAGCCGGAGGCCGTCACCACCGTCGTGCGCCATCGACTCGACCGGGTGCTACCGCTCTCCGAGGCCGAGGTGAAGGCCGTGGCGGAGGCCCGTCGCAAGGTGGAGGAAGAGGCCCGGCGGCTGGCGGAAGAAGAAGCCGCCCGCAAGGCGGAGGAGGAGCGTCTGGAGCGCGAGCGCCAGGCGCAGCTCGCCAAGCTCCGTGCCGAGGAGGCGGAACGCAAGCGGCGCGAGGAGGAAGAGGCGCGCCGCCTGGAGGCCGAACGGCAGGCGGAGGAGGAACGCAGGAAGGCGGAGGAGGCCAGGCTGGCCGCCGAGGAGGAGCGCAAGCGACTCGCCGCCGAGGAGAAGGCCCGCCAGGAGGAGCAGGAGCGGCTCCGCAAGGAGGCGGAGGAGGAGGCCCGACTGCGGGCCGAGGCCGAGGCGCTCCGTCTGGAGAAGCAGCGCAAGGCCGAGGAGGCCCTGCTCCGTGCCGAGGAGGCCCGCCGGATGGCCGAGGCCGCCGCGGCGGCGAAGGCGGCGGAGGAAGCGGCGGCGAAGGCAGCCGCGGAGAAGCTCGCGGCCGAGGCCGCGGCGAAGGCTGCCGCCGAGCGCGCTGCCGCCGAGCGCGCTGCCGCCGAGCGGGCAGCCGCCCAGCGGGCGGCGGAGGCGGAGGCGGCCCGCGAGCGGGAGGCCCGGGAGCGGGAGGCCGCCGAGCGCGCCGCGGCCGAGCGGGCGGCTCGCTCCGTCGAGGAGTCGGCGAACGAGGTCACCGTGGTGACCCCGGTCGTGCGGCCGGAACCAGACGCGCCGACGGTGTCCCCGGACGAGGTCACCGTGGCCACTCCGATCGTGCGGCCGACGTCCTTCGAGAAGACGGAGCCCACACGGGCGGGTGACCCGCGGACGGCAGGGAAGTCCGAGCCCTCCGGGAAGCCCGAGGCCGAGACCGCCGTCCTGCCGCAGGTCCGGGACGCCGGGGACGGTCGGGGCGTCGACGAGACCGCCGTCCTGCCGACCGTACGGGACCCCCGGGTGCCCGCCCCGACCGACCGGGTGCCGCAGGGCTTCTTCCGCAAGGAGCCCGTCGAGCGGGAGGAGCCCCACGGGGCGAACGACCGGACGCGGGAACTGCCGCAGCTCGACGAGAACGGCCGGCCGCGCCGCCGCTCCGACTGGGCGGAGGAGACCCCGCTCGACGATCTGCCGACCCTCGCGGACGAGTTGTTCGGCTCGCACGAGGACGAGGACGAAGACCCGCGCCGACGCCGCTGAGGCGGAGAACCGCCCGTCGCGTCGGGCCGGCGGAGCAGCGCTGCGACATCGGCCGGGGCGCAGCAGCGCTCCGCCAACCCGGGAACGCGGCATTGCGGCATCGGCCGGGGGACGCGGCGGTGACCCGGGCCGGGGCGCGGCCTCCGGAGCACTCGGTCCCTCCGCTCCTCGGCGGGGGATGTCGGAGGGCTGCCCCACAATGGAGGACGTACCTGAGGAGGGGCAGACATGGCCGTATGGGACGACCTGGTCGGACAGACCCGGGTCGAGGAGCAGCTCGCCGCCGCCGCGCGCGACGCCGACGCCTTCGTGACCGCCCACGCCGCCGGAGAGCCGGGCCCCGAGGCCTCGAAGATGACCCATGCCTGGCTCTTCATCGGCCCGCCGGGGTCCGGCCGGGCGACGGCGGCCCGCGCCTTCGCCGCCGCACTGCAGTGCGTGAGTCCGGACCGGGCGCTCGGCGGGACCCCGGGCTGCGGCTTCTGCGACGGTTGCCACACGGCGCTCGTCGGTACGCACGCGGACGTGGAGGTGGTCCGCACGGACCTGCTGTCCATCGGCGTGAAGGAGACCCGCGACCTCGTCCGGCGCGCCCAGCTCTCCCCGGCGGGAGGCCGTTGGCAGGTCATCGTCCTGGAGGACGCCGACCGCCTCACAGAAGGCGCCGGAAACGTGCTCCTCAAGGCCGTCGAGGAGCCCGCACCGCGCACGGTCTGGCTGCTCTGTGCGCCCTCCCTGGAGGACGTGCTGCCCACGATCCGCTCCCGTTGCCGCCACCTGACGCTGCGCACCCCGCCGGTGGACGCGGTCGCCGACGTGTTGATCCGACGCGACGGCATCGAGCCGGAGGCGGCGCACGCCGCCGCCCGCGCCACCCAGGGGCACATCGACCGGGCCCGGCGGCTCGCCACCGACGAACGCGCCCGCTCCCGCCGCTCCGTCGTCCTGAAGCTGCCGCTGCGGGTCGAAGACATCGGCGGTTGCCTCAGGGCCGCGCAGGAGCTGGTCGACGCGGCGTCGGAGGACGCGAAGCAGGTCGCGGAGGAGATCGACGCCAAGGAGACCGAGGAACTGAAGGCAGCCCTCGGCGCGGTGCAGGGCGGACGGATGCCGCGGGGCACGGCCGGGGCGATGAAGGAGTTGGAGGAGCGGCAGAAGCGGCGCAGGACGCGCACCCAGCGCGACAGCCTGGACCTCGCGCTGACCGACCTGACCGGTTTCTACCGGGACGTGTTGGCCCTCCAGCTTCACTCGCGCACCGCCCTCGCCAACACGGACGTACGGGACGCGCTCGAACGGATCGCCCGCGACACCACCCCCGAGCGGACCCTTCGACGGATCGAAGCGGTCCTCGCCTGTCGCAAGGCCCTCGACCGGAACGTGGCACCGCTGCTTGCGGTGGAAGCGATGACGATGGCCCTGCGCGACTGAGCCGACCGCCGGCGGAGACGCTCCGGTCCCCACCGCGGCGGTCGCGGGCCGGAACCCCGAGGCCCTCACCCACCGCGCCCCGGTCCACCGGTCAACGGCCGTGCCGCGTCCGATCGCCGCAGGAGGCGCCGGGAACGATTGGACACATTCCGTACCTTGCCGGATACCCTCCGGCAATGGACTCCAGGCGTTTGCTCCGCACGTCCGCCACGGCCCTCGCCGCCGCCGGACTGATCCTCTCCGGCTGCTCGGGCGGAAGCGGCGCCGCCGCGTCCCGCAATGCCGAGGGCCAGAGCCCCGCAGCGGGTCTCTCCGCGCCCTCGTCCGGGGCGCTGAAGAAGTACTACGGCCAGACCCTGAAGTGGCGCGACTGCGGAGTCGAGGGCTTCCAGTGCGCCACGCTGCGCGCCCCGCTCGACTACGCGAAGCCGGACGGGGAGGAGATCGAGCTCGCGGTCTCCCGGGTCCGGGCCACCGGCCCCGGCAAGCGCCTCGGCTCGCTCCTGGTCAACCCGGGCGGTCCCGGCGGCTCCGCCGTCGGCTACCTCCAAGGGTACGCGGGCATCGGCTACCCGGCACCGGTCCGCGCCCGCTACGACATGGTGGCCGTCGACCCGCGCGGCGTCGCCCGCAGCGCGCCCGTCGAGTGCCTGACGGGCGCCCAGATGGACGCGTACACCCAGGTCGACCAGACGCCCGACGACCCGGCGGAGGTCGACGCGCTGGGCACCGCCTTCAAGGAGTTCGCGGCAGGCTGCGAGAAGCGCTCGGGAAAGGTGCTCCCGCACGTCTCCACCGTCGACGCGGCCCGTGACATGGACGTCCTGCGGGCGGTGCTCGGCGATGCGAAGCTCACCTATGTGGGGGCCTCGTACGGCACCTTCCTCGGTGCCACCTACGCCGAGCTCTTCCCCGACCGCGTCGGCCGGCTCGTCCTGGACGGGGCGATGGACCCGTCACTCTCCGCGCTCGACCTCAACCGGGACCAGACCGGTGGCTTCGAGACCGCCTTCCGTGCCTTCGCGGCCGACTGCATCCGCCAGCCGGACTGCCCCCTCGGCACCGAGTCCGTCGCCGCTGCCGGGGAAGCGCTGAAGAAGTTCTTCCGTGACGTGGACGCCGAGCCCGTGCCCACGGGGGAGAGCCGTGAGCTCGGCGAGTCCCTCGCGACCATCGGGGTGATCGCCGCCATGTACGACGAGGGCGCCTGGCCCCAGCTGCGGGAGGCCCTCACCCGGGCGATGAACGGCGAGGGCTCCGGCCTCCTCGCCCTGGCCGACAGCTACTACGAGCGCGAGGCGGACGGCACGTACGCCAACCTCATGTCCGCCAACGCCGCGGTCAACTGCCTGGACCTGCCGCCCGCCTTCTCCAGTGCCGCCGAGGCCGCGAAGGCCGTCCCGTCCTTCGAGAAGGCCTCCCCGGTCTTCGGCGAAGGGCTCGCCTGGGCCGCCCTCAACTGCACCTACTGGCCCGCCCCGGCCACCGGCCGGCCGCACCGCATCACCGCGGAGGGCGCCGCCCCGATCCTCGTCGTCGGGACCACCCGCGACCCGGCCACCCCGTACCGCTGGGCCCGGTCCCTGGCCGAGCAGCTCTCCTCCGGCACCCTGCTGACGTACGAGGGCGACGGCCACACCGCCTACGGCCGGGGCAGCGACTGCATCGACACCGCGATCAACGCCTACCTCCTCGAAGGCACCCCGCCGGAGGACGGAAAGCGCTGCTCGTAGGCCTCATCCGGGGGTGGTCGGAGCACCTCCGGAAACTGTGTAGACTTGGCGACGCTGCTGCACCCACGATGGGTCTGCACGGTGTGCCGCCTTAGCTCAGTTGGCCAGAGCAACGCACTCGTAATGCGTAGGTCTCGGGTTCGAATCCCGAAGGCGGCTCAAGAAGAGGGGCCAGGTCACATTGCCCGTGACCTGGCCCTTTGTCATTTCCTGATCTTCGGATTGGTAGAGACCACTTGGCGTGTAGGTCTCGTTCCCACCCTCCATGGGAACGGAATGGGAACATGCCGGTTCCCGGGCGTTCCCACAGCCTGATTAGGTGGGGCCGAGCTTCTTCCCGGCGGCCTTGCCCTTGGGGCTCTTCTCCGGCCCCTTCTTGTCCTTCTTCGGCTTCCTGGCGGCCTTCGCCGCCTTCTTGCGCGCCTTCTCCACCAGGACGACCGCAGCTTCGGCGGCGGCGTCTTCCAGGGTGGGCATGATCGAGGTGTAGGTGTCCATCGTCATGCGCAGCGACGAGTGGCCGAGCATCTGCTGAATGACCTTCGGGGCCACGCCGGCGGCGAACGCCTGAGATCCGGCGCCGTGGCGGGCGTCGTGCAGACGGATGGGCGGGAGGCCGGACAACTCAACCAGCCGGTCCCAGCGGTCGGTGAACACCTGGGGGTGGTACTCCTTGCCGTTCTCGTGAGTGAAGACCCGGCCGCCGGAGTCGATCCAGGCGTTCTCCTTCTCCCATGTCTCGCGCTCGGCCTGCTGTGCCTTCCGCCATGCCTTCAACAGGGCCACGGCCTGGGAGTCGAGCTTGATGTCGCGGACGGAGTCCGCCTTCGGGGTGGCGTCGTGGACCTCGTACGAGACGGTGACCAGCTGCTCGGTGACGTGCAGCACGCTCTTCTTGAGGTCGATCTCGTGCCAGGTGATCGCGGCAGCCTCACCGCGGCGCAGGCCCCGGAAGACAACGAGGTGCCACAGAGGGAACAACCTGTCGCTGGACGCGAAGTCGAGGAACTGGGCGGTCTGCTCTGTCGTCCAGACCATGACAGGACTGGGCTTCTTCCCGGTGCGCTTCCAGCGGGCTACCCGCTCGTCCGTCCAGACCAGACCCTTGGGTTTGGTGACCTTGGGCAGGCTGACCATCGTGGCGTAGTTCTTCGCGATCAGCTCCTCGTCCACGGCGTCGGCGAGGGCCGAGGATAGAGTCGCGTTGATCGAGCGCATGGTCGCCGGTCCGGTGACCCGCTGGACCTTCTTGCGGGCTTCGGTGTGCTGTCGGCGAAGGTCCCACCAGCGGGCGCGCAGCTCGGTGCGCAGCTCCTTCTGGTCCTGTGGCGTGGCCATCCATGTCTCGTAGGCGGTGCGGGCCTCTTCGCCGAGTTTGTCAGTCTTGGCGCGGTGCTCCTCCCGGCGCTCGTTATCCTCCACGATCCAGTCGTACATGGCCTGGATGCTGCGCGTGTGCAGGTGGCGCATCTGCAGCTTGCCCAGGTGCGGGATGAAGTACAGCTCCGCGTCCCTGGTGTACTCGTGGTGGGTGGTGACGGCCAGGTCGTGCTTCTTCTTCTTGAGCCAGCGGCGCAGGTACTCCTCGACGGTCTCCTTGGATAGGACGTTGATGCCGTTCTGGGCGGCCTTCCAGACCTTCTCGGCGGCGTTGGCCGCGTCCTCCTGGGTGCGGAAGCCGCCCTTCTTCGCCCGAGGCCGGCGGGAGCCGTCCGGGTTGGGCGGCAGCTCTATGGAGTAGTACCAGGAGCCGTGAGCGCGCTGGGTGAGCTTTGGGCAGGTCTTCTCCAAGCCCCCGATCTTCGGGGACCCGTCAGGGTTGTAGAGGAGCTTGCCCTCCTTGTCGGAGAGCTGCCCCTTGCAGGAGCACCGCTTATAGGTCTTGTCCTCGAACATGTTCTCGATTACCCCCCTGGGCTGATCGTTCCCTTTGGATCACCGTACGCATACAGTCTTCATCGGGAAGACCTGTATCACCTGGAGATCTCCTCTCTAGCCTGTAAAGTGATCGCGAGTTGGCGCGGGGGAGAAACGCGGCAACGAGATGACGACATCGAGCACAACCGCAAATGCCGACCAGCCCGGGATGAGCTTGAGCGAGGTCTTGGCGCTGCCCGCGACGGTCAACGTCGTGACGGCTGCCCGCGCGCTGGGCATCGGTCACAACAAGGCGTACGACCTGATCCGGGAGGGCAGGTTCCCCGTTCGGACGCTCCCGCTCGGGAGTACGGTGCGCATTCCCACAGCTGCGCTGTGGGAGGCGCTGGGGATCGGCCCGCTGCCGCATAGGGATGCAGCGAGCCGCTGAGAGGGTGGGCCCTATGCCTCGGCTGTACGGTTTCGAGGACCAGAGACTGTCCCGGGTTCGGGAGCAAGAGCGGCAGGTCACGCGGGAAGCGGTAAGCCGCCTCCTCGCTGGCCAGCCGCGTTCCGCTGTCGTCTCCTGGATGAACGCGGAGGGGCACCGAGGCACGATGGGCGGCGAGTGGACCAACGGGTCCCTGGGTCGGTACCTCGCCAACCCTGCCGTCGCTGGCCTGGAGCGTAACCAAGCGGGGGAACTGGTCGAGACTGGTCGCCCTGCCCTGATCACGTCGGCGGAGTTCCTCCAGTTGGAGGCCCAGTCAGGCCGTGCGGACGCTGCGGTCCGGGAGGATGACTTCCCTTACCTGCTCTCGGAGGGGCTCACCGAGTGCGGCCTGTGTGATCACGGGATGACTGGGGGCCGGTCCAATGCCGGCACCCCCTCGTACCGATGCCATGACTGTGGCCGCGTCCGGGTCACGGCCACCGCCCTTGAGGACTATGTCGGCGAGCACGCGCTTGCCGAGCTATCCCGGCCGGGCACGCGAGCTGCCCTTGAAGCCGCCCAGGAGGAGATGAAGGTCGAGGCGGAGGCGCTGCGCGTGCGAATCCAGGACCTCGTGGCCTCACGGGGCGCTCTCGCTGAGCCGTACGCAGAGGGCCACGTCGGGCGCGTGGCCCTCGCGGCAGCGGACGGGACGATCAACGAGAAGTTGAAGGCCGCCCGCTCGCGCTTGCGGTACATCGAGCAGATCGCCGATGCCAAGCTGCCCCTCGGCACAGTCAAAAATCTGGTTCGCTGGTGGGGGCACGCGCCTTCCAGCTCGAAGAGGGCCATCATTGCGCTTCTCTTCGACCGTGTGCGCGTGCTGCCTGCTCGGGCCCGCGGCGTGCGAAGCGTGGATGATCGGGTCGAACTCAAGTGGCGCACAGTACCGAAGGTCTGACCTGGCGGCGTGTCGGCGCCGGTCAGTCGCGAGCTACGCCTCTGCGCTCTGCCGCTGCTCGCGTTTCTGCGTGAGGTGTCTTTCGTAGGCCATTCCCAACGAAAACTTGTCGCCAGGCTTCAAGTCGAGGCTCTTGTAGATGCGGCCGAGCCGGTTGGTGACGGTCCTGAGGTCCACGCCGAGCTCGGCGGCGATGGACTCGTGTGTACGACGGTCGAGGAGGCCGCGCAGGATCTTCTCGTCGTCGAGCGTGAACGCCACACTCCCGGAGAAACGCGCGTAACCGCCGGTCCAGGGGTCGGCACGATTCCACTGCTCTTCGTAGACAGCAACGAGTTGGGCGACCATGCCAGGGTTCGTTACCAACCAACCCGTGTTCCGGTTGAGGTAGCCCGGGCCGGGCCGGTGGTCGGAGATGATGGCGCGGCCGTTGGCTTCCTTGCCGTCGACGATGACCATGCGGTGGAACCCTCCGGGCAGGGTACGTACTTCGCCGCCGAGCTCGGTGACCTTCTCCGCCCATGTGCGTTGGTGCGCCTGGTGTCGTGCGCTGTCGAGGTAAATCGTGCGGTACTTGATGCCTTTCCCCAGATTGTCGAGGTCACGAGGCGTTGTCTTGTCTATGACCTTCTGGCTGCGTTCGACCGGCTGCGCAGTCCAGACCGTGGCTCTGACGCCGTGCAGGGCCTCCACGACGGCCGCATTGCACTCCGGGGGGTTGGCGAGGAACTTCATGCCGCCCTCATCCGAGCTTGGGCGTCGGGGAAGTTCTTCAACAAGCCGCGCCGTATCGAGAACGTGGGCGATCCGCTTTTGCACCGCGCGGAGTTCGATTTCGACCTGTTGACGCAGCACATCACTGCTTTCCAGCAGGACGTAGTGATTGGGAGTCCATGGGTTGGCGACGATGAGGCCGCCCGTGAGGAGTTCTTCGAGTCCCGGTGTGCCTGGCTCAACCTGCTGGGAACCGTCCGCGATCACGGCGTAGAGAGAGCGTGCGACAGCCGAGAGGCCACCAATCAGACCTGACGGACTGTGATCCCCTTTGTCGTGATTCATGCCAACCCGCCCCTTACGTGTTCAGGAAATGCGCGTACGCGCATGCCTTCTAGCTTGATTGTTCAACTCCAAATCGATCAAGCTCGGTATCCATAGTTCGTCGACTCTGCCTGGCGTAAACCATCAGGTGACGCGTGGGGCTTGAGGGGATGAACTGAGCCATGTGCTGGGCGACGGGATGACGTTGCCGGAGGGGGCCTGATATGACCGACCGTGTTCGAACAGCCCCGAGAAAGTGGAAATCCATGAAGAAGCTGCGACGCAACGTACTGACCAGCCTCGCCGGCGCTACCGCGGTCACCGCCCTGCTGATAGCAGGCGTCGGCGGCACCTCGTCCGTCCAGGCGGACCCGGAGTGGGGCACTCTCACCCCGGAGGTAGTCCTGGCGGACCCGGAGTGGGGTCGGGTCGCGCCGCTTCCCACGGCCGAGCTGGACCCCGAGTGGGGCAGCGCACCGAGGGCGGAAGCACTGACGGACCCCGAATGGGGATGAAGAACCCCTAAGAGCGGCCCTGTCCTCTCTTAGGCGCTGGGCGGGAGGTTGATGGCCTGACCCCCGCCCAGCGTCTCTCCAGGAGCGACCTCGACCTGCCCAAAGGCCCGTAAGTGATGGTTGTGGGCGTGCAGGCGAGTGATGACGCTCGGGCCGGAGCGATGCGGGTCGCGATGCCGGAAACGGCGGGGGTTGATACGGCCCGGTAGTGCCCGGCTGCGTGTGTCCTGGGGGGCGCAGTGCGTAGCAGTGGGACGTTGGGTGACGCAAGGGGATAGGGCGGCCACGCGGAGACGTGCTGGCCGGTGGTGGCATGCGCGGGGCTGCAGGGGCCCCGCAACGGGGAGGGCAGCAGAGTGGCGATCGATCCGAGACGGGTGCAGCAGCTGGCGAAGGAAGCGGATGCGAGCGGAAGGCCCGTGTTGAGCCCCGGTGCCGCGAGGGAGGCTCTGGCTGCACTGACCGTGACGGATGTCGAGAGGGTTGAACCGAGACCGCAGCGCGTCCCCATCGGTGGAGTTTGCGCCCTGCAGCAGGCAAGTTGACCAGACGTCGAGACCCGGGGCGCTGGCTGTTCTTCCAGCTCCCCGGTCACGGGGTAGAGGCTTGAAGATCAGGAAGCCTGCACCAAAAGATAGGCTGCAACATTGGAACGTGATACTTTCACCTCGTGATCGGGGACGGCCGCAGCCGCGGAACCGGCCCGCTCACACGCCGGTACGACATCCCCACCTCGGTGTCTGGCGGGTGGCACATCCCCCGCGCCCTGCCCGTCAGACGCCGGCTCCGTCCCATGCGGAGCCACCAGGGAGAACGGACCGGCGGTCCGGACGCACGGACCCGCCTCGATTCCGGTCGAGGCGGGTCCCCGCGCGTCCGGGGCCATCCCTTGCCCGCCGCTCCGGCGGTCGGCCCGGCTGCAGGAGGACGACATGGCGGCGACCGCCGAAGGCCCCATCCCCACTGGCAAGAAGGAGCGAACCCCGCCCTTCCCGGGCGCGGTATGGTGCGACGCCTGCGAACGCTGGTGCTCCCCCGCAGGAATCTGCGGCTGCAACAACCGCTGACGAGCACCCCATGACGGACACGACTCCTGCCACGCCGGTGACGCCAACGAAGCTTCTCCATCTCGTCGGCCACGCGGAGAAGCGCCGACTCACCCCCGAGGAAGCGGCCCGACTACGCGAGGGGGTGAGCTTCAACACGCCGGAACCCGCGGCCCCTAAGGGCCACTCCGGGAAGCCCACACCCCTTGGCCCCACACCTGACACCGCCCGCCTGCCCCGGCCAGACCTCCTGAGCAAGGCACCGCTACTCAATCGCCGCGTCCTCACCATCGCGGAGCAGGACGCACTGTGGGCCACCATCGCCCACCTCGTCGGATCGGCCGGACATCGCCCCGTTCCATTTCCCGTCGTCCGTACGGTGGTTCGTGCGACTCTCAACGAGTTCAGCCTCCTCCTCCCCCCGCCGGCCCCGGACCCCGGCATGTGCTCCAGCAGGTTCGCCGACCACCAGGGCCTGTGGTGGCAGTGCCGAAAGCCCAGGCACCACAACCCCACCGAAGGCCACGCAGCTAGGGAATGGATCTGGGCGGACGAGAGCTCCGGGCGGGAAGCGTGAGAGCGTTCTACCGGGGTTACGACGAGCGCACCAACCGGCGGCACCCACTAGTCAGGAGGCTCCATGTCGTGCGCGAAGACGGGAAGTTCCCCGGCCGGGCCGCCGAGTGTGGCACAGGCGGATGGCCTGTCACCAACAGTCCGGTCGTCATCCTCGACCCCATGCCGTCCGTCCCTCCCGAGGGTCTGACCTGGTGCCCTCTCTGTGTCGGACGAGCTGCCGAGCGCGCCGGACTGCTGCCTGAGTTCGCCGCCCGACTGGCCACAGCTGGTCACGAGGGGGCGCGGTGAGCAACCTCCACGCCGGCGTCGGAGATGCCCAGCCCTCGTGGTGCTGTTGCCCAGTATTGGGGCCCGGTTGCCCCTGTAGCCACTGAGCGGCGAGCCCAGTCGCTGGCGCCCCTGTTCTCACCCTTGGCGCCCCGATTGCCAGGCGCCAACGAAGGGGGCGCTGCCCGCCAGCTCCTGACCAGTCGACCCATAAAAG
>NZ_JBHYMF010000018.1:0-61979 GCF_042742855.1 Streptomyces sp. NPDC058877
GTGTCAGCCGCCCGTAACCTAGACCGTCGGCGCGTCTGTCGATGCGCCGCACCTCTGAGCACCTCCCTCCCGTCCGCCGGGAGAGGCCGCTCGTCCGATTCCGGAACGCCACGGACCTCCGGGTCCGTGTGAGTGGCTGGCGTCAGAGGTTTCATCCCGAGTGAGAGAGAGATCCGCGTGTACGCCATCGTGCGCAGCGGTGGTCGCCAGCACAAGGTTGCTGTCGGCGACATCGTTGAGGTTGACAAGATTTCCACTGCCAAGGTTGGCGACACGGTCGAGCTCTCGACCCTGCTCGTTGTCGACGGCGACGCCGTGACCAGCGACCCGTGGGTCCTGGCCGGCATCAAGGTCGAGGCCGAGGTCGTGGATCACCACAAGGGCGCCAAGATCGACATCCTGCGCTACAAGAACAAGACCGGCTACCGCCGTCGCCAGGGTCACCGTCAGCAGTACACGGCGATCAAGGTCACCGCGATCCCGACGGCCGCGAAGTAAAGAGGGACTGAGCAATGGCACACAAGAAGGGCGCATCGTCCACCCGGAACGGTCGCGATTCCAACGCCCAGCGGCTCGGCGTGAAGCGCTTCGGCGGTCAGGTCGTCAACGCGGGTGAGATCCTGGTCCGCCAGCGCGGCACCCACTTCCACCCGGGCGCGGGCGTCGGCCGTGGCGGCGACGACACGCTGTTCGCCCTGCAGGCCGGTTCGGTGCAGTTCGGCACCCACCGTGGCCGCAAGGTCGTGAACATCGTTCCGGTCGCCTGATCGGATCTTTGCGGAGGCGGACCTCACTTCCCGGAAGGGAAGCGGGTCCGCCTTTCGCGTGTTACTAGATAGACATTCCACCCGTATTCCTCTGGAGGCACAGAACCATGACCACCTTCGTGGACCGCGTCGAGCTGCACGTCGCCGCGGGTAACGGAGGCCACGGCTGCGCCTCCGTCCACCGGGAGAAGTTCAAGCCGCTCGGCGGCCCCGACGGCGGCAACGGCGGCCGTGGTGGCGATGTGACCCTGGTCGTCGACCAGTCGGTCACCACCCTCCTCGAATACCACCACTCGCCGCACCGTAAGGCGACCAACGGCCAGCCCGGTGCCGGCGACAACCGTTCCGGCAAGGACGGCCAGGACCTCGTCCTGCCCGTGCCCGACGGCACCGTCGTCCTCGACAAGCGGGGCAACGTCCTCGCCGACCTGGTCGGCCAGGGCACCACCTTCGTCGCCGGCCAGGGAGGTCGCGGTGGCCTCGGCAACGCGGCACTGTCCTCGGCCCGCCGCAAGGCCCCCGGCTTCGCGCTGCTCGGCGAGCCCGGCGAGGCGCGGGACATCGTCCTGGAGCTCAAGACCGTCGCCGACGTCGCGCTCGTGGGCTATCCGAGCGCGGGCAAGTCCTCGCTCATCTCGGTGCTGTCGGCCGCCAAGCCCAAGATCGCGGACTACCCGTTCACCACGCTCGTCCCGAACCTCGGGGTGGTCACGGCCGGCTCGACCGTCTACACCATCGCCGACGTGCCGGGCCTGATCCCGGGCGCGAGCCAGGGCCGCGGCCTCGGCCTGGAGTTCCTCCGGCACGTGGAGCGCTGCTCGGTGCTCGTCCACGTCCTGGACACGGCGACGCTGGAGTCCGACCGCGACCCGGTCACCGACCTCGACGTCATCGAGGAGGAGCTCAAGCAGTACGGCGGCCTGGATGACCGACCCCGGATCGTCGTCCTCAACAAGATCGACATCCCGGACGGCCAGGACCTCGCGGACATGATCCGCCCGGACCTGGAGGAGCGCGGCTACCAGGTCTTCGAAGTCTCCGCCGTGGCCCGCACCGGCCTCAAGGAGCTCTCCTTCGCCCTCGCCGGCATCGTCGCCGAGGCACGTGCGGCGAAGCCGAAGGAGGAGGCGACCCGCATCGTCATCCGTCCGAAGGCCGTCGACGACGCGGGCTTCACCGTCACCTACGACGAGCACGAAGAGGTCTACCGGGTGCGCGGCGAGAAGCCGGAGCGCTGGGTCCGTCAGACCGACTTCAACAACGACGAGGCCGTGGGCTACCTGGCCGACCGGCTCAACCGCCTCGGCGTCGAGGACGAGCTGATGAAGGCCGGTGCCCGTGCGGGCGACGGTGTTGCGATCGGTGCCGAGGACAACGCGGTCGTCTTCGACTGGGAGCCCACCATGATGGCCGGCGCCGAGATGCTCGGCCGCCGCGGCGAGGACCACCGCCTGGAGGCCCCGCGGCCGGCGGCGCAGCGTCGCCGCGACCGGCAGGCGGAGCATGACGACGCACAGCGCGAGTACGACGAGTTCGACCCGTTCTAGCAGGAGCGGGAGCCCTTGGCTGGCCGGAAGGCGGGCCGGGGGCTCCCGTAGGATTTCGGTCGTGAGTACCGTTCCCCCGCCCGGAACCGCCGGCAGGCTCAGTGTCGTCGTCATCGCCTACAACGACGAGGCCCTGGTCGCCGAGGCCATCAGATCCGCGCTCGACCAGGGCCCCGTGGTGGCCGAGGTCGTAGCAGTCGACGACTGCTCCGCCGACGGCACGGCCCGGGTGCTCGATGAACTCGCCGCACGGCACCCCCGGCTGCGGGTGGTGCGCCGCACGGAGAACAGCGGAGGGTGCGGCAGCCCGCGCAACGACGGGATCCGGGCCGCCACCGCCCCGTACGTCATGTTTCTGGACAGCGACGACATCCTTCCGGCCGGCGCCGCCGAGGCCCTGGTCGCCGCCGCGGAACGGCACCGCGCCCCGGTGGCCGTCGGCGCCTGCGTACGGCGTGAACTCCCCGAGGGCAGGGACGTCCGCTGGCAGCCCGGGCTCTACCGGGAGCCGACCGTCCTGGAAGCGTCCGAGGAACTCCTCCCCCTCGTCCACGACACCCTCTGCGTCAACAAGGTGTACGACCGCGCTTTCCTCGACGAGCACGGCATCCGCTTCCCCGACGGCCGGTTCGTCTACGAGGACTTCCTCTTCACCGCCCGGGTGTACGCCGCGGTCCCCCGCGTCGCCGTGGTTCCCGACACCGTCTACGTCTGGCACGTCCGCCGGGCCGCAGCCCAGCTGTCCATCTCCCTCGACCGGCAGGGCATCTCCAACTGGCAGGCGCGGATCGCCGCCCACCGCGCGGCCGTCGAGGCCTTCGCCGAGGCGGGACGCGCGGATCTCGCCGCTGCCTGCCGAACCAAGTTCCTCGAGCACGACCTGCGGATGTACGCCAGGGACCTGAGGCTGCGTGACGCAGGGCACCGTGCCGAGTGGTGGGCCGCCACGCGTGCCTACCTCGCCGGCTTCCGCGAGGAGGAGATCGCCGCCGCTGTCGCTCCCGCGCGCTGGACCGCCCGCTTCCTGTCGGCCGCGAGGGAACCGCGTGACCTGCTGCGTCTGTCCCGGCTGTCCGCCGCCCCGGCACGGCTGCTGCCGCCATACGCCGGTACCCGTGCCGATGCCGTCTGGGCCGAGGGCCTGCCCGAGGCCCGTCTCGACGGCATGGACCGGCTGCCGCTGGAGGAACTGCCGTTCGTCGTGGACGCGGTCCTGCGTACCAGCGGCGGCGGCGATCTGCACTTCACGGTGCGGGACCTGTACGGACGGCTTGCCGAAGCCGGCCCCCGTACAGCCGAACTCGCGTTCCTGCCGCGCGGGGACACCGAGCCCGCCCGTACCGAGCGGGTCGAACTGCGCGCCGGGGCGATGCCCGACGGCACCGGGGACCGCTGGGCGGCCCGGGTACCGGTCGGCTTCACCGCGCTGGCCGGCGAAGGACGCAGACGCGGCCGTCAGGGCGTCCAACTGTGGGATGTCACAGCCACGGTGACCTGTGCGAACGGAGAGTCGTACACCACTTCGCTCCGGCCGCCGGACGGATCCCAGCGGCGCTCGGTGCTCCCGAGCAGCCGGTACGGTGTACTCCTGGTGCAGCAGTACGCCACGGCGAACGGTTCGCTGGCGATACGGATCGCACCCGGTGCCCGGGACGGGTTCCAGGCGGTCAGAGCCCGGCTTCGTCGGCTCGCCCGCAGTTCTCAGTGAAAGGGTTTGGAGCACCATGACTTATCTGATCACCGGCGGCGCCGGATACATCGGCTCTCACGTGGTCCGTGCCATGACGCAGGCGGGGGAGCGGGTCGTCGTCCTCGACGACCTGTCCACGGGATACGAAGAGCGGGTGCCTGAGGGCGTGCCCCTGGTGATCGGCTCCACGCTCGACCGCGAGGTCCTCGACCGGACGATCGCCGAGCACGGCGTGACGGGCGTCGTCCACCTCGCCGCGAAGAAGCAGGTCGGCGAGTCGGTCGAACTGCCGCTGCACTACTACCGCGAGAACGTCATCGGCCTCACCGTCCTCCTGGAGGCCGTTGCCGCCGCAGGGGTGCGCAACTTCCTCTTCTCCTCCTCCGCTGCCGTCTACGGGATGCCGGACGTCGACCTCGTCACCGAAGAGACCGCCTGTTTCCCCCTCAGCCCCTACGGCGAGACCAAGCTGGTGGGAGAGTGGCTGGTGCGTGCCGCGGGTGCCGCCCACGGCATCTCCACGGCCTGCCTGCGCTACTTCAACGTGGCGGGGGCGGCGACTCCCGAGCTGGCTGACACCGGCGTCTTCAACCTGGTCCCGATGGTCTTCGAGCGCCTCGACGCCGGTGAGTCCCCGCAGATCTTCGGCGACGACTACGACACGCTCGACGGCACCTGCATCCGCGACTACATCCATGTCGAGGACCTGGCCGATGCGCATCTCGTCGCCGCGCGGAAGCTCACGGAGTGGGCCGAGGCGGGCGAACCGGGCGACCTGACGGTCAACATCGGGCGCGGCGAGGGCGTCTCGGTCACCGAGATGGTCCGTTTGATCAATGAGATCACCGGCCACACCACCGAGCCGCTGGTCACCCCGCGACGCCCCGGCGACCCCGCCCGGGTCGTTGCCGCCGCCGATCGCATCGCGTCGGAGCTGGGGTGGAAGGCCCGTCACGACGTGCGCGACATGATCGAGTCCGCCTGGGCCGGGTGGGTCGCGCGCCGTGGTGCGAGCGTCTGACCGGAGGAAGGCGCGGAGCCGAAGGGAGAAGGGGACGGAGAGCTTCTCTGCTCTCCGTCCCCTTCTCCTCGTCTTCCAGGCGTCCCGCTCCGCTGCGCCGTCAGCGCTCCAGGAAGGCGAACAGCGCCTCCCAGCGGTCGGTGATCTCGTCGGCCGCGTACCGCTTCACGTTCTCGAAAGCCGCGTCGCCCATCCGGTCGCGGAGCTCTCCGTCGGAGATCAGCGTGCTGATGTGGCCACCGAGCTCCATCGTGTTGCCGAGCCGGGCGAGTAGCCCGTCCTCGCCGTCCCGGATGATCTCCCGGACACCGGGCGCGCAGTCGAACGCAGCGCAGGGCACGCCCGCCGCCATCGCCTCCAGGAGGGTGATCGGAAAGCCCTCGGCACGAGAGGCCTGTGCGAAGACCGAAGCCCCGGAGAGGGCGCCCAGCACGTCATTGGTACGGCCCATCCACTCCACGGAGCCGTCGAGGCCCAGATCGGTGCTCCGCTGCCGCAGCGACTGCTCCTCGTCGCCGGTCCCGTAGATCCGCAGCTTCCACTCGGGGTGACGTGGGGCGATCTCGGCCCAGCTGTCGACCAGCATGTCGACGCCCTTCTCGTGCGAGAGGCGACCGATGGAGACGACGATCTTTTCGCTGCGCGGTGCCGGGGCCTCGGGCATGAACGGCAGGGCGTTCGGCATGTGGCCCACGTTGTCCATGCCGGCGCGGATCCACTGGTCGGCGTCGCCGGGGGTGAGGACGAGGAGCCGGTCGACGTCCTGGTAGTAGCGCTTCACTCGGGCGAGGCGGGAGGACGCGGCGCTGGCCGCGTACGACTCGTGGCTCATGCCGATGACCACGTGGCCCTTGGTGTCGGCGAGGGAGACCCACTCCATCGCCCACACCTGGGTGACGATCACGATCGCGCCGGGCCGGGCGGCGGCGAACAGCGCCGTCATCCGGTCCGCCCGCTCCCGCATGCCTGCGGCGCGGGCGGCGTGGTTCCGCCGCTCCGCCGCGTTCAGCTTGCCCTTGATGCCGCGCAGCGGCTTCACCTGCGGCGGGTGCGCGTCGTACAGCGTGGTGGTGGGGTAGGGCAGGGGGTCCAGGAACTCGTGCTGCCGGCCCGCGGGGGCGGGGGTGATGCCGATGACGTGGACCTGGTGGCCGCGGCCGGTGAACTCCCGTGCCATCTGGTGCGACCAGGTGGTCACACCGCCCATCTCGTCGACGCTGTTGGAGACGATGAAGATGTCGCGGCCACCGGACACGGTGGTCTGGTTGGTCACTTGCCGCTCCCGGTGAAGAACTTGGTGACGATCTGGCGGGCCGCGTCGCCCCGGTCGTACTCGCTGAATGCTGCGTTGAACCGTTGACGGGCGGCCGCGTACTTGGTGTCGGCCTCGTCCTTGAAGTTCGAGATCACTCCGAAGAGCTCCTCCTCCGTCGCCACCACCGGCCCCGGCGCGTGCTCCTTCAGATCGAAGTAGGTGCCCCGGTTCTCCTTCGCGTACTCCTCGTAGTCGTAGGTGAAGAAGATCATCGGACGGTCGAGGAGCCCGTAGTCGAACATCACGGACGAGTAGTCGGTGATCAGCCCGTCGGCGAGTGCGAGGAGCGGCGTGATGTCGTGGTGACCGGAGACGTCGACGACTCGTCCCCGTACTGACGGCGGCAGCGTCACGCTGTTCAGGTAGTGCGTCCTGATCAGCAGGGTGTGGGTGTCGCCGAAGCGCTCGGCGAACTCCTCCACGTCGAACGGGGCCTGGAAGGCGCGCACCTTGCCGCCCGGAGCGGCCCGGAAGGTCGGCGCGTACAGCAGCACCTTCTTCTCCGGGTCGATTCCCAGCTCGGCGGCGAGCGGGCCGCGCTTGCGGGTACCGCTCTCCGCCTCCTCGCGACGCGTCACGGCGAGCTCGTCGTTGCGCGGGTAACCGACGGGCAGCAGCACCTCGTCGCGCAGCCGGAAGGCCTTCGCGAGGGTGTGCCGGTCGTGCTCGCCGCGGATCAGGAAGTGGTCGAAGCGGTCCAGCGACTTCTGGAAGGACGCCTGGGCGGCGAGCCCGCCGGCCTTGGTCCGGGGCTCGTCGAAGCCCATCCGCTTGAGGGCCGTGCCGTGCCAGGTCTGGATGTACGTGGTCCCCGGACGCTTGGCGAGGCGCAGCGGGAAGCCCTGGTTGTCGATCCAGAACTCGGCCTGGGCGAGCGCCCGCAAGTACTGCCAGCTCCAGCGCTTCACGAGCGTGGCGTCCTCGGGGAAACCGGTCGGCTTCGCACCCGCGTAGGACCAGACCGCGTCGAAGGCGACGCCCTGGCGGCGCATCTCCTCGTAGATCGCCTTGGGGCTGTCGCTGTACTGCTTGCCGAGGTGGCTCTCGAAGACGACGAGCCCCTTGCGGATCGGGAGCTTGCTGTAGAACTCGTGGTAGACGCGCAGCTTGGTCTCGCCCGAGCCCAGGTCCCTCTTCGCCTTGAGGAGGCGGCGCAGGCTCGTCTTCGCCAGACGGGCGGTGCGCCCGTGCATGGCGCCCTCGATCATCGAGGTCGTGTGCACGGCGGCCTTGCCCTCGGCGGAGAGCACGTAGGAGAGGTTGCCCTTCTTGGTGATCTCCGGGACGAAGCGGTCGGAGACCAGCGTCGTCAGCCGCGGGCGGACCTTCAGGGAGCGGGCGTCGTCGAGGGAGGTGCCGCCGACCGAGACCCGGGTGCGCAGTTCCTGACCGTCGGCTGTGATGATCAGACGGACGTCCCAGACCGCGTCGATGATGCCGAGCGGACGGACGGTGCGGGCGACATCCGCCGTTCCCTCCCACTCGATCCAGTCGCCGGCGTGCCGGACCGACTCCACCGGGATGCGGGCGGTCTTGCCGCCGACGCTCCGGCGGGCCGAGAACTCCAGGACGGCCTTGAGCTTCGCGTCCGGGGCGATCCGCCCCAGCGGGTTGACCACACGGCCGGCGAGCCGGACCACGCCGTCGGTGCTCTCGTACGACGTCAGTTTGTTGCCGAGGGCGAGCGCGGTGAGCGGCCGGGTATGGAAGCCGAGGGCTGTGACGTCCAGGACCTGGCGCCCCTGCTCGGTCTCCAGGTGCTGGTCGCACCAGTAGATCCGATCGTCCACTTCGGCGAGAGGGGAGGTGAGGCGACCCGGATTGGTGAGCGCCTCGGTGGCCCGGAGGAGCTGCTCCCAGTCCTCCTTGCTCAGGAGGTAGGCGCAGATGGCGTGCAGCGGTTGCACTTCCTCGTACGCCCGGGGGGCGATCTCGGCGAGGTAGCTGTTGCTCAGCTCGGCGAACTCCCGGCGGTAGTCCTCGTCGAGCAGGGCCAGGTCACGGAAGTGGAGGACCAAGTCGTGCTTGAGGAACTTGATGTCCTTGCGGTACTTGAGTTCGTCGTAGCCCTTGCTCTCGAGCAGGGCGTCCACCCGGCGGTGGATCTCCATGCGGTGCATGAAGTTGGCGATCTCGTGGCGCCGGTTGCTGATCGACTTGGCGGCGGCGCTCTCCTGGACGTTCCAGTAGTAGACCGTGTTCGGGATGAGCGTGATCCGCCGGGCGGCGACGTAGGCCTGGGCCGAGAAGAGCAGGTCCTCGTAGTGGATGCCGACCGGGAACTCGAGCCCCGACTCCTGGAGGAACCCGCGGCGGTAGCACTTGTTTGTCGACAGGGTGTCGTAGGTCAGCAGGTCCGGCAGTTCGGTGATCGAATCGATGGTCCGGGTGCTGGAGTAGAGCCAGGGGTACCAGGAGGTCTTCTTCTGGCTGCGGCTGTCCAGGTGCACCCGGACGCAGAGGCCGGAGACGATGTCGGAGCCGGTGCTCTCGGCGGCTTCCAGCATGTTGCGACAGGCGTTGCGCTCCAGCACGTCGTCGCTGTCGAGGAACATGACGTAGTCCCCGGCGCACTGCTGGACGCCGTAGTTGCGGGGCGCGCCGCACCCGCCGCTGTTCTGCGGCAGCTGGAAGGCCCGCACCCGGTCCGGGTGCGCGGCGGCGAGTGCTTGGGCGACCTCGAAGGTGCGGTCCTTGCTGCAGTCGTCGACGATCACCACTTCGACGCCGCGCAGGGTCTGATCCAGTACCGACTGAACGGCCGTCGGGAGACGCTCTGCGTCGTTGTAGGCGATGACGACCACGGAGACGTCAGGCACTTGCACCTCGATCCACTTGTCTTTCCTCCAGACACACCCAAGCTACCTGGTGTTGGCCACCCGGTTCGCCGCCCCCCGCGGGCGCGGCACCGGGCGTCGTGTCCCGATCCTCGCGGGAGGGGGAGCGGGGCGAGGGGCCGACGGTCCGCGCACGCGGAGAAGTCCCCCCTACGGGTGGTCGTTTCACGGAGCGGGGGCGCAGGCGTCTGCACGGACGGCGAGAAGGTACCTCGGATCCGCCCTTTCTCGACCCCCGGAAGTGACAGGCTTCACAGTGGTCCGGCGTGTCGGGCTCAGGGCTGGCGCAGTCGGTCCACCTGGTAGTACCGGGCGGCGCACTGCGCGACCCAGTCCCGTGCGGGGGTGTTGGTGAAGAAGGGTTCCGCGAGGCTGCCGATGCGGAGGGGGTGGTACGCCACCTCCCCGGCGCCCGCAGCCGCCTCGGCACGGATGCGGGCGTCCTGCGAGTCCCAGGCGAGGGCGCGCGCCACCGTCAGGGTGGTCAGCGTCCGCACGGGCGGCACCAGGGCCGCCGTGCTCGCCGCGGCGACCGCCCCGGCGGCGAACAGGGTCAGGAGGCGGACGGCGCGAGCCGTAGGGGACGGAGCGCCGCCGGAGGCGCCTCCGGCGACCGGCGTCTCCGGCTCCGGAGCTCCCGCGGGGACCGCATGCGGTGCGGTGCGGAGACGGAGTCGGTAACCAAGCCACGCACCGTAACCGCACAGCGCCAGGAGGAACGCCAGGAGGAAGCTCGTCCAGGTGCGGGCGTACGTCCAGCCGTCCGCCCCGTATCCGGTGCGCAGGCCGTAGGCGGAGACGAGGCTCCCGAGTGCGATCAGGGGCACGGGCAGTGCGGCGGCGATGAGGAGCGTGCCGCGCGCAGGGCCGTTCGACCGTTCGACCGGGCGACCGGTCCGTGGCGCCAGCGCCAGGCCGAGCAGCACCCCGACGGCGAGTGCGCCCGCGTATGCCCATTGCCCGCCGATCGTCTCCCAGATGCGCGACCAGTCTTGAAGCGTCTCTCCGAGTTCCGCCAGTGACAGGGGGCGCTCCGGCTGCTGTGCGCGCCGCCAGCGGGCGCCGGGGGACGTGACGAGCACCACCGTGCCGACCAGTAGGCCGAGGCACCAGGCGGTGCACCAGGTCGACGCGAAGCGGTCGTGGGTAAGGCGCAGCCGGGGGAGGCAGAGCACGCCGGCTGCGGCGGCCGCCAACCCGGACACGGCGACGAAGGGTTCGCTGAGGGTGCCGATCGCCATGCCCGCCAGCACGGCCGAGCCGACGGCTGCGGATCGGGCCCAGGGGCGGCGGCTGCGGGCCGCCCGCACCGCGGACAGGGCAGCCCAGACCCCGATGGTGCCCGGAAGGGTGTGGGACAGGGTGGCCGGCGCCCAGAGCAGCACTTGGTAGGCGCGGGTCCCCGCGAAGAACAGCAGCGCCTCGACCACCAGGACCGCCGCGGCGGCCGCCACTGCCGGGAACGGCAGCCGCAGCGCGCGCAGCGCTTCTCGGGCCAGGAGGAACAGTCCCAGGCCCAGCGCGACGACGAGGAAGGTGGGCAGCAGTTTCGGGCCCCGCATGCCGTCGGTGTACAGGAGGCCGGTGAGGAGGGCGTTGGTGACGCGCCCGTTCTGGGTGCGGTAGAAGTCCGAGGAGATGCCCAGGACCCCCAGGTCCCGGGTCTTCCAGAGCGCACACCAGTCGTCCGAGGTGGGGCGGGTGTAGGCGCCGAGGAAGGCGCCGACCGAGAGCAGCGCCCCGGAGCCCGCGCCGATGGCGAGCGCCATCCGGCGCAGTGCCCGCCCGGGACGGTTTCGGATCCCGGTCCCGCCCTTCGTCGTGGCGCCGTCGATGTCCCGTTCCCCCCGCCCGTCGTGGTGCGTCCGTGCAGCACCGTGCTTCGAGATAGTCGTCCTGCTCACCGGTCACCGCTCCAGCTGGCCGAGGTCCGTGGCGCGTCGCCCCTATGGGTGACAAATGGGTGAAAATGCCCGGTATATCAATATCTTCCCCACATGCTTTGCCCCATGGACGACATGCCGACCGGGCGTGGCCGCCCGGACGATGTCGGGCGGCCACCGCGAGACGCCGCCGCGGCCTCGCTCGGAGGAGAACCCGGCGACGGCCCCTCGCGACGTACTCCCACCCACCCCTCTGGAGTGACCGTTCATGACCAGGCTTTCCGTCGTCGTCCCCTGCTTCAACGAAGAGGACGTCGTCGAACGGTTCGACGCGCGGATGCGACAGGCGCTCGACGCGCTCCCGGTCGGTTACGAGATCTGCTACGTGGACGACGGGAGCTCCGACGGCACCCTGGGCAAACTGCGCGAGATCGCCGTCCGGCACCCACGGCGCACCCAGTACGCCTCCTTCAGCCGCAACTTCGGCAAGGAGGCAGCCATGCTCGCCGGCCTGCGGAAGTCCAGCGGGGACGCCGTGGTCATCATGGACGCAGACCTCCAGCACCCGCCGGAACTCCTCGCACGGATGCTGGACCTCTACCACCAGGGTCACGACCAGGTGATGGCGCGACGCACCCGGGAAGGGGACAAGAAGCTCCGCACCGCACTCAGCCGCGTGTACTACCGGGCCGTCAACCGCTGGGTCGACGTGGAACTCGCCGACGGAGTGGGCGACTTCCGACTGCTCTCCCGTCCCGCCGTCGACGCCCTCCTCTCGCTCCCCGAGTACAACCGCTTCTCCAAGGGCCTCTTCTCCTGGATCGGCTTCGACACCGTCGCCTTCGACTACCAGAACGCCGCCCGCGAGGGCGGGGAGACGAAGTGGAAGTTCAGCTCCCTGCTCAACTACGGCATGGACGGGCTGATCTCCTTCAACAACCGCCCGCTGCGCATCGCCCTCTGGCTCGGCATGATGCTCACCGGCCTCGCCGTCCTCTACGCGGTCTGGGTGACCGCCGCCGCCCTCACCCAGGGCGTCACGGCCCCGGGCTACGTCACCCTGGTCGCGATCATCGTCGGGCTCGGGGGAGTGCAGATGGTGATGCTGGGACTGATCGGCGAGTACATCGGCCGCATCTACTACGAGACCAAGCGCCGGCCGCACTTCCTGGTGAAGGAGACCCACCGTTCCTTCGGCCGGGCGGCCGCCGAGCGCGCCGCGGCCGAGCGGATCCGCGTCGTGACCGGCGAGCGGGAGCGCTGATGGGGCAGGGGCGGGCAGGCGGTGCCGGCTCCCCTGCCGATCCCGGCCCCGGCGCTGCCCCCGGTGCTGGCCCCGGCCCCGGTGCTGACCCCGTCCCCAGTTCCGGCGGTCGGCGGGCACGGCTCGCGGAGATCATCCGCTTCGCCCTGGTCGGAGGAGTCAACACCCTGACGTTCTTCGGGTGTTACCTGCTCCTGCACCCGTGGATGCCCTACTTCGCCGCGTACACCCTGGCCTTCCTCCTCAGCATGACCGGCTCCTTCTTCCTCAACACCTACTTCACCTACCGCACCCGACCGACCTGGAAGAAGTTCGCCCTCTTCCCGCTCACCAACGTCACCAACTACCTGGTGCAGAGCGTCGGCCTGTACGCGCTCGTCGGTTGGGCCGGAACGGACGACCGGGTCGCTCCGCTCATCGCGGCCGTCGTCGCGATCCCCTTCACTTATGCGATCTCCCAGCGCATCCTGGTCCCGCGCGGCCGTCGCCGTGCTCCCGACGGGTCCGGTCCAGGGAGCGAAACGGACGAGCGGCAGCCCTCCCGACTCGCGTAGATTGCCTGGGCAGCCGCGGCGGGGAGCACGCGGTGCACGGGACGATCGAGCGAGGGCGACACAGGTGACCGGAGAGAGGGACATGGCGAGGCAGCACGTGGCAGAAGCCCGCAGGATCGTCGTCAAGATCGGCTCCTCCTCACTCACCACCGCCTCCGGTGGGCTCGACGCCGACCGCGTCGACGCCCTCGTCGACGTGCTGGCCAAGGTCCGCAGCGGCGGTGAGAAGGAGATCGTCCTCGTCTCCTCCGGTGCCATCGCCGCCGGCCTCGCCCCCCTCGGCCTCACCCGCCGCCCCAAGGACCTCGCCCGCCAGCAGGCTGCCGCCAGTGTCGGCCAGGGCCTCCTCGTCGCCCGCTACACCGCCTCCTTCGCCCGCTACGGCGTCCGCGTCGGCCAGGTCCTCCTCACCACCGACGACACCAGCCGGCGCGCCCACTACCGCAATGCGTACCGCACCCTGGACCAGCTCCTCGCGATGGGTGCGATGCCCGTCGTCAACGAGAACGACACCGTTGCCACGGACGAGATCCGCTTCGGCGACAACGACCGGCTCGCAGCCCTCGTCGCCCACCTCGTCCGTGCCGACCTGCTCGTGCTCCTCTCTGATGTGGACGGGCTGTACGACGGAGATCCGTCCAGGCCCGGCACCTCGCGCATCGCGCAGGTGACGGGTCCCGCGGACACCGCGCACGTTGAAATCGGTTCGGCCGGCAAGGCGGGCGTCGGCACCGGGGGCATGGTCACCAAGGTCGAGGCGGCCCGGATCGCCGCAGCCGCGGGCATCCCCGTCGTCCTCACCTCCGCGAGCCGTGCCGCCGACGCCCTCACCGGTCGGGACACCGGCACCTACTTCCACCGCACCGGCCGCCGCTCCGCCGACCGGCTGCTCTGGCTCGCCCACGCCTCCACGCCCCAGGGCTCCCTCAGCCTCGACGACGGAGCCGTACGGGCCGTGGTCGAGGGCAAGAAGTCCCTGCTCGCGGCCGGCATCGCGGCCGTCGAGGGCGACTTCGTGGCCGGCGACCCGGTGGAACTCCGCAACGCCTCCGGCCGGGCCGTCGCTCGCGGCCTCGTCAACTTCGACGCCAAGGAACTCCCCCGGATGCTCGGCCGCTCCACCCGCGAACTCGCCAAGGAACTGGGGCCCGAGTACGAACGGGAGGTCGTCCACCGCGACGACCTCGTCGTCATCGGCTGAACGCCGCGGACCGTACGCCATCGAACACGACCCGCCGAAACGGCTGAAACTGCGGCCATCTGGAAGGGACGTTCACCAAAACCGCCCCAAGTACCGCCTCGGACTGGTCAACTTTGTCTCGGGGATTAAGAGCAAGGCGGGGTACAGCACTACACGCATCACACAGGAGGCCGCCGGTGAGACGAGCGCGCCCAGGGGCACCGCCCCGCGGGACTGCCGAACGCGCCCTGACCAGTGTCGAGGCCGGAGCCGACTTCGACGAGGCACGGGACAGGTCCACGGACAGGAAGACCGAGACCACCACCCACACGGACGGGGCACGCGAAGCACCAGGGGCACGCGTCGAGGAACGGCCCGTGTCCAAGCTCTGGCACATCACCCTCAGCGTGTCGGGCGTCGAGTCATCGCTGCAGGAGGTGCGACGGGGGCTCGAACAGCTGGCCCACGACCATCCCTTCCTGCTGACCAGCCGCTACGCCAACGATCACGCCGAGATCCGGTACTGGGAGGAGGCCCGCGACCTGCACGACGCGGCTGCCGTCGCCCTGCGCCTGTGGGGCGAGCACCGACAGACCGCCAAGCTGCCGCCGTGGGAGATCGTCGGCCTCGAGGTCATCGACCGGGAGACCTACCACCAGCGGGTGGCGGAGGGCTACGGCCCGCCCCCCGCCGCCCCGGTCGGCGTCCACCCGTACTGACGGGCGGGAGCGCACCCCCGTGTCCAGGCCCGTCTCGGAGCGCGGGATGAGTGAGGGATGTCCGCAGGGCTGCCAGTACCCTGCGGACATGACCTCGCTCACGCCCCTCGACAACCTCTCCCCGGTCGCCCGGGCCGCCTACCGAGCCCGTGGCGCCGCCGCCGAAATCGCGCCACTCCCGCGCGCGGCCAAGGACGCTGCGCTCCTCGCGATCGCGGACGCCCTCGAAGTCCGCACCAACGAGATCGTCGAGGCCAACGCCGTGGACATCGCCAAGGCCCGTGAAGCCGGGACCAGCGAGGCCATCATCGACCGTCTGACCCTCACCCCGGAGCGTGTCCGGGCCATCGCCGCCGATGTCCGTGACGTTGCCGCGCTGCCCGACCCCGTCGGCGAAGTCGTCCGCGGCTCCACCCTCCCCAACGGGATCGACCTGCGCCAGGTCCGCGTCCCGCTCGGCGTGGTCGGCATCATCTACGAGGCCCGGCCCAACGTCACCGTCGACGCCGCAGCCCTCTGCCTCAAGTCCGGCAATGCCGTCCTGCTCCGCGGTTCCTCCTCGGCGTACGCCTCCAACACCGCCCTGGTGACCGTCCTGCGCGACGCCGTCGGCGGCGCCGGACTGCCTGCCGACGCGATCCAGCTCGTTCCCGGAGAGTCCCGCGAATCCGTCCGCGAGCTGATGCGCGCCCGCGGTCTCGTCGACGTCCTCATTCCGCGGGGCGGGGCATCGCTGATCAAGACCGTCGTCGAGGAGTCCACCGTCCCGGTCATCGAGACCGGTACCGGCAACTGCCACGTCTACGTCGACGCCCAGACCGATCTGGACATGGCCGTCGACATCCTGATCAACTCCAAGGCCCAGCGGGTCAGCGTCTGCAATGCCGCCGAGACCCTCCTCGTCCACCAGGACGTCGCCGGGGCCTTCGTGCCCAAGGCCCTCGCCGCGCTCGCCGAGGCAGGTGTCACCGTCCACGCCGACGAGCGGATCCTCGCCCTCGCCGAGGGCTCCAAGGCCACGGTCGTGCCGGCCACGCCCGAGGACTGGGAGACCGAGTACCTCTCCCACGACATCGCAGCCGCCGTCGTGGACTCCCTCGACAAGGCCGTCGAACACATCCGGATGTGGTCCTCCGGTCACACCGAGGCGATCGTCACCACCTCGCAGGCCGCGGCACGCCGCTTCACCCAACTGGTCGACTCGACCACGGTTGCCGTGAACGCCTCCACCCGGTTCACGGACGGTGGCCAGTTCGGTTTCGGCGCCGAGATCGGCATCTCCACCCAGAAGCTCCACGCCCGGGGCCCCATGGGCCTCCCGGAGCTCACCTCGACCAAGTACATCGTCACGGGCGACGGTCACGTGAGGTAATGCCTCCTTTCGGTACGGGCGGGGAGGGTTCGCACTCTCCCTGCCCAAAACCACCTTTCGGGTCTACTCTGATTCCGTGCCGGACGACGTGGGGGGCCAGCCGTTCCAGGACGGCGGAGACCCCGAGGACGCTGTCGACCGCGGAGGCGCTGACGAGGTACAGGCCGCCGTGGTCTTCGACGAGGAATTCGTCAGGGCCGCCACCATCCACGAGCCCACTGCGGTGGAGCGGCTCCTCGCCGCCGCCCAGGCCCGTGCCGAGGCCGAGGCCGCCCGTACCCGTGCCGGAGTCGGATCCGCCGAGGACGACCCCTACGAAGACGCCCACGACCTCGTGGGCCCCACCTACGAACCCGATGACGTCGGCGACGACGCCAGCCCCTACGGTCGTCACGGCGGGGCCCTGCGCCCCTACCGGGGTCAAGCCCGCTGGCACCGCCCCGTCGCCTGGGTCCTCGCCCTCGTCATGGGCGTCGGCATGGTCGCCCTCGCCTTCAGCGCCGTCTACCGGGGCGCTGCGGCCAACCGCGACGACCAGGTTCCGCCGCCGGCCACCAGCGGCGTCGACACTCCGAACCCGAACCCGGCCCCACCCGCCGTCGAAGCGCCCGTCGCAGGTTCGGCATCGTCCCACTAGGCGCGGTTCCGCAGGAGCGGCGGATTCGTGGACCGGTTGGGGGCGCCCGGAACGAGCCACCGACCCCGGTAGGTGCTCCCGCCCCGTCGGCCTTTCTTCGGCCCGGGGCCACTCCGACGGCCGAATTCTTCCGAACTTGTCGTGTACCTGGGAGTTTATAGAGGCGCCCGCAGACCTACCCTGAAGGTATGGCAGGGCGTGGCGACCCGCCTGAGGGGACACCCGAGGGGGTCCCCGGCGGTGAGGACGAGTACCGGTCCCTCGTCTTCGACGAGGCGTTCATCCGTGCTGCCCGCCTCCAGGAGTTCTCGGCCCGGGAGCGGATGGGCGAGCACGCCCTGGCCGTCCGCAGCCGCTCCACCCGGGAGGGCCGGAGCGGCTCCCGTCCGGCGGTCCTGCTCGTTCTGCTGATCCTCCTGGCCTTCGGAACCGCCATCTATCTGGGCGCCCGCACCCCGTACCAGCCCCCGGTCGACCAGCGGGCCGAGCCGCTGCGGACCACCGTGGTCCCGCTCGCCCCCCAGGGACCCGTCCTCGGCGGAGCACCCGACCAGCTCTTCTCCCACAGCCCGGCCGCCGAGTACCGCACCGGGGCCGCCGGCATCAACCTTCCCGTCACCAGGCGCACCTCCCACTTCGCCGAGAGCCAGGTCGTCACCGCACTCAGCATCGCCAAGGACTACCTGGTGACCTCCGGCCTGGAGCCCGACGTGCTGTCCGGGGCGACCGTCCGCCCGGTGCGCCTGTTGCTCGACCCGGACCAACTGGAGCAGTTCGATCGGAGCGTCGAGTCTCCCGTCGACGACGGCCAGCACGCCCTCGCTGGCTGGCTCATCCGCTTCGACCCCGGTCGGGTGACGCTCGCCGAGCCCGCCGCCCGGGTGCAGGGCACCCTCCGTTTCGAGGAGGTCGGTCCCGACACCCTGGACGTCACCGCGGACCACACGTACACCTACGCCCTGCGTCCGGCTGTCCAGGGCGCCGGACCGGTGGGGGCGGCCTCCCTCTTCACCGTCCACCGTGTGGTGCACTTCCGCTTCGACCGCGAGGACCTGCGGATGCACCGCGCCGAGCTGTTGACCAGCACCGTGGAGGCCGGCCCCCAGGCGTGCGGTGCCGACACCACGGGCTCCTTGAAACCGCTCCTGGCGGGGGCGCGAGCCTCGGACACGGGGGGCGTCCCGGCCGTCACCGACCCGTACGCCACCGCCCGGCCCGCCGCCCCCGCGCTGTGCGGGGTGCTGGCGCCGAGCGCTCAGCCCTCGCTCTGACCGTCCCCGGTCGTGCCGCCGCTCTTCCCCTCGCCGGTCGTGCCGCCGTCCCCGGTTGCCGAGCCGCCGCCGGCCTTCCCTCCGGGCTGGCCGCCACTGAACCTGTTGCGCAGCCGGCCGCCCAGATCGCCTGCCAGGTCGCCGGCCCCACCGGCTATGTCCCCCACCAGCTTCATCAACGGATCCTTGCTGGTCCGCACCGTGTCGGCATAGTGCCCCGCCGACTCGCGGAAGGAGTCCGTGACGGAGGTGTCCTTGTCCTCCGAGCGCTTCGGGTAGTGCCCGTCCATGATCCGCTGGAAGTCGCGGTTCTTCGACCACTTCTTGAGCTCCGCCGCACGGACGGCCGTGAAGGGGTGCGAGCGCGGCAGCACGTTGAGGATCTTCAGGACCGAGTCCCGCAGGTCCCCGGCCTTTTCGTATTCATCGGCCTGGGCGAGGAAGGCGTCCACGTTCATCTCGTGGAGGTGGTTACCGCCGGCGATCTTCATCAGACCGCGCATCGAGGCCTGGACGTCCTGCCCGACGAGCAGCCCGGCACGGTCGGCGGACAGCTCCGACTTGCGGAACCATTCGCGCAGCGCCGTCACGATGGCCGTGACCGCCACCGTCCCGAGCGGGATCCAAGCGACCTTGAGGGCCAGGCTGGTGAGGAACAACAGGACCGTGCGGTAGACGGAGTGTCCGGAGAGCGCGTGGCCGACCTCGTGGCCGACGACCGCCCGCATCTCCTCCTCGTCGAGCAGCTCGACCAGCCCGGTGGTGAGCACGATGATCGGCTCGTCCAGGCCGATGCACATCGCATTGGGCTTCGGGTCCTGCGTGACGTACATCGGCGGGACCTTCTCCAGGTCCAGGATGTAACAGGCGTCCCTCAACATGTCGTTGAGGTGGCTGAATTGTGCGTCGCTCACCCGGACGGAGTCCGACAGGTAGAGGAGTCGCAGGCTGCGCTCCGGCAGCAGCCCGCTGAGGGCCTTGAAGGCGGTGTCGAACCCGCTGAGCTTCCGCAGGGCGACGAGCGCCGAGCGGTCGGCCGGGTGCTCGTAGGCCCGCGAGGAGATGCCGGGGAACCGCTTCCGCTGCCTGCTCGGCGTGCTCCCCTGGTCCTTCTCGGTCATGGATGCCCCCTGTTCGTACGAGATCGATGCTCGTCCCCCTGACTGACCCCAGCGTAGGCGCTGGCGCTACCGTGTGCCGGGGCCCTGTGGATAACTCCGGGCCCCGAGGACGACCGAAGGGCACGACCGACATGCCGGACACCGTCGACGCCGCAGCCGCCCTGCTGGCGACCACCGCCCAGCAGGGCCCGGGGGACACGCTCCGGATCGTGCTGCTCGTCTCCATCGTGGGCGGTGCACTGCTCGCCTGGTTCCTGCTCCGCGGGTACCGCACGGAAGACGCCTCCCGCGAAGAGGACGCCGACCGTGATGCCAACGCCTGAGTCGGCGTGATCGCTCCGGGACGGCCCGCATACGATGTGCGCGAAGTCTCCGCTCCCATTCCCGATCGATAGGTCTGCCGAAGATGAGCCTCCACAGCACCGCCGTCCACCTGGTCACCCTCGCCGAGGGGGCCGAGCACGGCGGCAACCACGACAGCCTCAACCCCTACCTCACCGGCTTCGGTGCCCTCGGTGCCCTCCTGCTGCTGCTGTGGATCACCACCCGTTTCAACCGCGACCGCTGAACCGACGGCCGCTGATCCGGCGTCCGCCGCCGTGCCAGTAGGCTCTGCACGCATGGGAGAGCAGGAAGTGCCTACTGGCGGGCGCGGCAAGCGTCGACTCGGCGTGATGGGCGGAACCTTCGACCCGATCCACCACGGACACCTGGTGGCGGCCAGTGAGGTCGCCGCCCTGTTCCACCTGGACGAGGTGGTGTTCGTGCCGACCGGGGAGCCCTGGCAGAAGAGCCACAAGGTCGTCTCGGCCGCCGAGGACCGCTACCTCATGACGGTCATCGCCACGGCGTCCAACCCGCAGTTCTCGGTCAGCCGCATCGACATCGACCGCGGTGGCGCGACCTACACCATCGACACCCTGCGGGACCTGCGGTCTCTCAACAGCGACTCGGACCTCTTCTTCATCACCGGGGCCGACGCGCTGTCGCAGATCCTCACCTGGCGCGACGCCGAGGAGCTCTTCGCGCTCGCCCACTTCATCGGCGTCACCCGGCCGGGTCACGACCTCACCGACGACGGACTGCCCAAGGGCGGCGTCTCGCTCGTCGAGGTGCCCGCGCTCGCCATCTCCTCCACCGACTGCAGGGCGAGGGTCGCGCAGGGCGATCCCGTCTGGTACCTGGTCCCGGACGGCGTGGTGCGCTACATCGACAAGCGCCAGTTGTACCGCGGCGAGTGAGCTTCGGGGAGGGGCACCGGTGAACGATCAGCAGCATCCGTACGACCCGTACTATCCACAGCCGCAGATCATCGGCTACGACGCGTACGGACAGCCGGTGTACCAGCAGCAGGTGCCGCCGCAGGCACCCGCGCAGCACTACGACCCGTACGGCGGCCAGCAGCAGGCGTACGGCCACGACCCGTACGCCCAGGGGGCCTATGCCCAGGAGCCGGCCCCGTCCCCGCAGTACGACCCCTACGGGCAGCAGGGCTACGCCTACCCGTCGTACGACACCGGACAGCAGTGGGCCGCCCCGGTCGATCCCACCCCGGCTCCCGTCCAGGCCGCCCCGGTCGATCCCGCCCCGGTCCCCGTCCAGGCCGCACCGCCCGCACCGCCCGCCGCGCCGGCCGGAGTCCCCGGCCAGCGCCCCGCCTCCGAGCGGTCCGTCCAGCCCCGGAAGGCCGAGGGCGAGGGTGCGTACCGCACCGAACAGTTCTCCTTCGTCGAGGAGCCCGACGAGGACTCCGAGGACGTCATCGACTGGCTCAAGTTCACCGAGAGCCGCTCGGAGCGGCGCGAGGAGGCCAGGCGCCGCGGGCGCAACCGGACCGTCGCGCTCGTCGTCGTCCTCGTCCTCACCGTCGTCGGAGGCGTCGGCTACCTCTGGTCCGCGGGTCTCTTCCCCGGCTCCTCCGACCAGGAGCGCAAGGGTGGGAGCACGGCGACCGGCCCGCAGCAGCGCGACACGATCGTCGTCCACCTCCACGACCTCAAGAACGGCAACACCTCCACCGCCCTGCTCGTGGACAACGCGACCACGGGCCAGGGAACCACGGTCCTCATCCCCAACTCCGTCGTCGTCGCCGACGCGGACGGAGTGGGGACCACCCTCGCGAAGTCGGTCGAGGAGGACGGTTCCAGCGGCACCCGGGAAGCGATCGGCAACCTGCTCGGAACGAAGATCGCCGGCACCTGGCGCCTCGACACCCCGTACCTGGAGAACCTCGTCGAGTCCCTCAGTCGCATCGAGGTCGACACCGACACGGACGTGCCCAACCCCAAGAAGGGGGCCGAGCCGCTCGTCAAGAAGGGCGAGAAGCAGACGCTGAACGGCCGCGCCGCCGTCGCCTACGCCACCTACCGGGCGCCGGGCGAAGCCGAGGCCAAGCAGCTCCAGCGCTTCGGCCAGGTCATGTACGGGGTGCTGCGCAAGTTCTCCAGCGACCCCGAGGTGGCCACGCTGACCATCGAGACCCTCCAGCAGATCCTCGACCCCTCGCTCCCCGAGCGGGACCTCGCCGCCTCCCTGGCCAAGCTCGCCGACCACGCCAAGGGCGGCGACCACAAGACCGCGCTGCTCCCGGTCGACCAGGACGGCGCGCTGACCGAAGGCGCGAGCGACAGCGTGGTGAAGGACATCCTGGGCGGCAAGGTCAGCGCCCCCGAGGCGGGCGAGGTGCCGCGGGTCTCCGTACGGGACGGGTCGGGCAAGAAGGCGTCCGAGAGCGCCAGGATCGTCCTGGTCAACGGGGGCTACGCCTTCGTGGGCGGCGCAGACGCACCGACCCAGAAGACCTCGCAGGTCTTCTACGGCGATGACGCACAGAAGGCGACGGCCGTCGAGGTGGCCAAGGCGCTGGGGCTGCCCGACGAGTCGGTCGAGAAGGGCAAGCCGTCCGGAACGATCGCGGTCACCGTGGTCCTGGGCCAGGACTACGAGGTCCAGGGGGCCGGGTAAGGGGCGCTCGGGAAACTCCGACGGGGTCGTCGGCGGTCCGTGAGACCCTGGAGGGGTACTGGACCGCCGACGAAAGCCTGCTTGTGACCGCCACGGACCGTTCCATCGAGCTCGTCAAGACCGCCGCCCAGGCGGCTGCCGACCGGCTCGCGCACGACATCATCGCGTACGACGTCAGCGACGTGCTGTCGATCACCGACGCCTTCCTGCTCGCCTCCGCACCCAACGACCGCCAGGTCAAGTCGATCGTCGACGAGATCGAGGAGCGGCTGCTCAAGGAGCTCGGCGCCAAGCCGGTCCGCCGCGAGGGCGACCGCGACGCGCGCTGGATCCTGCTGGACTACGTCGACATCGTCATCCACGTCCAGCACAGCGAGGAGCGGGTCTTCTATGCCCTGGAGCGGCTGTGGAAGGACTGCCCCGAGCTCGACCTGCCCGAGGACGCCCTGAAGACCCGCGGCAAGGCCGCCGAGCACGCCGCCCTGACCGGTGCGGACATCGAGGCCGGCTCCGGTCTTCCCGAGGGAGCGGACGGTGAGCTGAGCTGAGCGCCACCAAGGGCGGCAGAGGCCGCCGCATCGTCCTCTGGCGCCACGGCCAGACCTCCTGGAACCTGGAGCGACGTTTCCAGGGCTCGACCGACATCGAGCTGACGGAGGCCGGCATCGTCCAGGCGCGTCGCGCCGCACGGCTGCTCGCCGCGCTGAAGCCGGACGCCATCGTGGCCTCCGACCTCAAGCGGGCGGCTGCCACCGCCGCCGAGCTCTCCGTCCTCACCGGGCACACCATCGCCCATGACGCCGCGCTGCGCGAGACGTACGCGGGGGAGTGGCAGGGCCTGACCCACGACGAGATCGTGGCGCGCCACGGGGAGCAGTACGCCGCGTGGAAGCGCGGGGAGCCCGTGCGTCGGGGCGGCGGCGAACTCGAGACCGAGGTGGCCGACCGGGCCGCCCCGGTGGTCCTCGAACACGCCGACAAGCTCCCCGAGGACGGCACGCTCGTCGTGGTCAGCCACGGCGGCACCATCCGCACCACCATCGGTCGGCTCCTGGGGCTGGAGCCCCGCCACTGGGAGAGCCTGGGCGGGCTCTCCAACTGCTGTTGGTCGGTTCTCGGCGAGGGCGCCCGTGGCTGGCGCCTGCTGGAACACAACGCAGGAACGCTGCCCGAGCCGGTCCTCGGCGACGACGACTGAGTCCCACGAGGGGCCTGCCGGACCCGGATTTCACTTTCTGGCAGGTCACAGGCTAAAGTTCTTCTTGTTCGCAGCGCGGAGCGCGAAGAACACGAGGGGCTATAGCTCAGTTGGTAGAGCGCCTGCATGGCATGCAGGAGGTCAGGAGTTCAATTCTCCTTAGCTCCACAGTCACCGAATCCCGTCCCCCATGGGGGACGGGATTCGTCGTTTCGTCACTTTCTCGCCCGGTGCGGGGCATCGATCCCGCGGTGGCCCTCCTTCCCCTTCGGCGCTTGGGCCACGATCCGGTACCGGGGCGTCCCCAGGGTGAGGGCCGGCCGGCCCTCACCCCCGCTCCCACCGGAACGCCTTCGCCGGACTGTCCGGCGGCACGACGTCTCCACCGCCTCAAAGCCGCTCGTACCCGGCACCGCCTCGGGGAGGAGCCGCGGGGGCGTCGCTGGTTCCGGAGTCCAGGGCTCCGTGAGAGCGTTCCGGGCGATCGGCCCGGCCCCGACGGCCGTGCGCGTCACGGCTGACGAGGCGTGACCGCCTCGTCGGTCACGCTGACCCCCTTGCGGGGGCATGGCAGAATCGGACGGCCGGAGGGGGACGAGGATCCGGACGGGAGGGTGGCCCAAGTGCTCGGCGACAACGGCAGGGCGTCCTATGGGTGCACGGCCTGCGGCCACAGCTGGAGCTGATTCATGGGTGCACATCGGCGGAAATGCGATTGGTGCGACAGCGGTACGCCCATCGTGCGTGACATGGACCCCGTCAACCCGGGGTTCCAGTACTGGTGCGAGGAGTGCGCGCGGGCGCTGATCATAAAAGGCGACCCCATCGAGACCTACCGCGAGCTCGAGGGGGAGCCGATCTACGGTCGGCTCCTCGACGAGCACTGCACCCTCAAGCGCTTCTACTCCTTCGCCACGGCCTGACGCCGCAGGGTCAGCGCGCACCCCACGAGCAAGGCCGTCGCCGTCAGCGGATAGACCGCCGACAGCACCATCTGCCCCGCGTTCTGGTCCAGTTCGGGGCGGCCCGGGTCGTGCGGGACCCACCACAGTGCGAACGAGGCGAAGGCCAGGGCCGTCGCCCCCGTCACCGGCCACGTCCGCGTGGCCCGGTCCGCGAGCAGGATCAGCAGGGGCACGCACCAGACCCAGTGGTGGGACCAGGAGATCGGGCTGACCATCAGTGCGGTGAGCGCGCAGACGACCACGGCGACCGCCTTGTCGCCGCGCATCGCGGCCCGTACCGCGAGCACCATCGCCGCACCGCCCAGGACGGCCGCGGTCACTGCCCACCACGCGCCCGGGTCATCGGTGTGCATGAGCCGGGCCAACACTCCGCGGATCGACTGGTTCGCGGTCTCCTCGGCGAAGCCGACGCGGCCCGTCTCGAACAGCGTCTCGGTCCAGAACCGCCGTGAGTCCGCCGGCAGGGCGACCGCCACGGCGAGCGTCGTCCCGAGGAACACTCCGGTCGCGGTCAGGGCCGTGCGCAGCCACTGGTTTCCCCTCCGGTCCCGGTGCCACAGGAGCAGGCCGGCGGCGAACAGCAGTACCACGAAGAGCCCGGGGGTGAGCTTCACGGCGGTTGCCAGGCCCGTTCCCAGCCCCGCCCAGCGGCTGCCCTCGCGACGGGTCAGGTCCCAGAGCACCGCCACGGCTATGAGCAGGTTGATCTGGCCGTACCGCAAGGTCGTCCACACCGGCTCGCACCAGACCACGACCGCGGCGACCCACAGGGTCGTGCGCCACAGGTCGGCGCGGGACAGGGAGGGGCGGACCAGTTGGAGGGACAGCTGCACCAGGGCGACCACCAGCAGCAGGTTCCCCGCGGTGGTGAGCGTCCGCATCAGCGGGACGCCCACCAGGGTCAAGGGGACGAACAGCAGGGCCGCGAAGGGCGGGTAGGTCATGCCGAGGTTCGCCGAGGTCGCGCGCATCGCGTACAGGTCCCCGCCCGCCAGGACGGTCTCGCCCTCGGCCCGGTAGACCATCACGTCGAGCATGTTCACGTGGGCGAGGCGTTGAGCCACCCAGAAGGCCGTGAAAGAGAGCAGGCAGACCGCCGCGGCGGTGGCCAGGGGCCACGGTCGGGCGCGGGTTCGGGAGAGCACGGAGACGGACACAGTCGGCGACCCTACCCGGCAGTTCAGGGGGGTCCCGAGAACCGATTTGGAGATCTGCGGGGAAGCCGGTTAATGTTCTGTCTGTCGCCGCGAGGGAAACCAAGACGGAGACGGAGAAAAGCAAGGGGCTATAGCTCAGTTGGTAGAGCGCCTGCATGGCATGCAGGAGGTCAGGAGTTCAATTCTCCTTAGCTCCACAAGAAGGAAGCGGGTCATCCGAAAAGGATGGCCCGCTTCTTCGTGTACGTCTTCCCCGCCACGCCTCCACCGCCGTTCCGTGGACACCGATGCGCCCCCGCCGAGCCCTGCGGTACCCTGACGCCATGCGTGCCGTACGCCTCCTGCTTACCGAGCCGCGCTGATCAGTGTCGACGGGTCACCGACATCCCGTCGAAGTCGGCGCGGCATCCCCTCCTGTGCGAGGGGATTTTTCATTTCGGGCAGTTCGTGGCAGTGGGCAGAGACGATCGATGGAGCATCAAGGACCATGACCGAGATCACTACGGCCGCCGAGACGGCGGCCCCGCATCGCTACACGGCGGCCATGGCCGCCGACATCGAGGCACGCTGGCAGGACTTCTGGGACGCCGAAGGAACCTATGAGGCGCCGAACCCCACCGGTGACCTGGCGGGCGACCCGGCGGTTGCCGCCCTGCCCAAGAAGTTCATCATGGACATGTTCCCGTACCCCTCGGGTGCGGGTCTGCACGTCGGCCACCCGCTGGGCTACATCGCCACGGACGTCTTCGCCCGTCACGCGCGCATGACCGGCCACAACGTGCTGCACACCCTGGGCTTCGACGCCTTCGGCCTGCCGGCCGAGCAGTACGCCGTGCAGACGGGCACGCACCCCCGGGTGTCCACCGAGGCCAACATGGAGAACATGAAGCTCCAGCTGCGCCGGCTGGGCCTGGGGCACGACAAGCGCCGGTCGTTCGCCACGATCGACCCGGACTACTACAAGTGGACCCAGTGGATCTTCCTGCAGATCTTCAACGCCTGGTACGACGACGAGGCCAAGAAGGCCCGTCCGATCGCCGAGCTGATCGAGCAGTTCGAGAGCGGCACGCGTGAGGTGCCCGGCGCGCGTGCCTGGAGCGAGCTGAGCGCCGTCGAGCGCTCCGACGTTTTGGGCGAGTACCGCCTGGCGTACGCCTCCGACGCCCCCGTGAACTGGTGCCCCGGCCTGGGCACCGTCCTGGCCAACGAGGAGGTCACCGCCGACGGCCGCTCCGAGCGCGGCAACTTCCCCGTCTTCAAGGCGAAGCTGCGCCAGTGGAACATGCGGATCACCGCCTACGCAGACCGCCTGCTGGACGACCTGGACGCGCTGGACTGGCCCGAGGCCATCAAGCTGCAGCAGCGGAACTGGATCGGCCGTTCCGAGGGCGCCCGCGTCGACTTCCAGGTCGGCGACGCCGGAGCCATCACCGTCTTCACCACCCGCCAGGACACCCTGTTCGGTGCCACCTACATGGTCCTGGCGCCCGAGCACGACCTGGTCGAGAAGATCGTCCCGGCCGCCTGGCCCGAGGGCACCCACGACGTGTGGACCGGCGGCCACGCCACCCCGTCCGAGGCCGTCGACGCCTACCGCAAGCAGGCCGCCTCGAAGTCCGACGTCGAGCGCCAGGCCGAGGCCAAGGACAAGACCGGCGTCTTCACCGGCGCGTACGCGACCAACCCGGTCAGCGGACAGCAGGTGCCGGTCTTCATCGCCGACTACGTCCTGATGGGCTACGGCACCGGCGCCATCATGGCCGTCCCGGCCCACGACAGCCGTGACTTCGCCTTCGCCCGCGCCTTCGAGCTCCCGATGCGCTGCGTGGTGGAGCCGGGCGACGACCGCGGCACCGATCCGTCGACCTGGGACGACGCCTTCTCCTCGTACGAGGCCAAGCTGGTCAACTCGGCCAACGACGCGATCTCCCTGGACGGCCTGGGGGTCGTCGAGGCCAAGGCGAAGATCACCGCCTGGCTGGCCGACCGGGGCATCGGCGAAGGCACCGTCAACTTCCGCCTGCGCGACTGGCTGTTCAGCCGCCAGCGGTACTGGGGCGAGCCCTTCCCGATCGTCTACGACGAGGACGGCGTCGCCCACTCGCTGCCCGAGTCGATGCTGCCGCTGGAGCTCCCCGAGGTCGAGGACTACTCGCCGCGCACCTTCGACCCGGACGACGCGGACACCCAGCCCGAGACCCCGCTGTCCCGCAACGAGGACTGGGTCAACGTCACCCTGGACCTGGGCGACGGCGCCGGTCCGCGTCGCTACCGGCGCGAGACCAACACCATGCCCAACTGGGCCGGCTCCTGCTGGTACGAGCTGCGCTACCTGGACCCGCACAACTCCGAGAAGCTGGTCGACCCCGCCGTCGAGCAGTACTGGATGGGCCCCCGCGAAGGGATGCCCACCGGCGGGGTCGACCTGTACGTCGGCGGCGCCGAGCACGCGGTGCTGCACCTGCTGTACGCGCGCTTCTGGTCCAAGATGCTGTTCGACCTGGGGCACGTCTCCTCGGCGGAGCCCTTCCACAAGCTGTACAACCAGGGCATGATCCAGGCCTTCGTCTACCGGGACGCCCGGGGGATCGCCGTGCCGGCGGCCGAGGTCGAGGAGCGGGACGGCGCCTTCTGGTACCAGGGCGAGAAGGTCAGCCGCGTCCTGGGCAAGATGGGCAAGTCCCTGAAGAACGCGGTGACGCCCGACGAGATCTGCTCCGAGTACGGCGCCGACACCCTGCGCCTGTACGAGATGGCAATGGGCCCGCTGGACGTGTCGCGCCCCTGGGACACCCGTGCGGTCGTCGGCCAGTACCGGCTGCTGCAGCGGCTGTGGCGCAACATCGTGGACGAGACGACCGGCGAGGTCACCGTCGTCGACGACGCGCCCGACGAGGACACCCTGCGCGCCCTGCACAAGGCGATCGACGGTGCCGCCCAGGACATGACCGCGATGCGCTTCAACACCGCCATTGCCAAGATCACGGAGCTGAACAACCACCTGACCAAGTCGGGCGGTGCGGTCCCCCGTACGGTCGCCGAGCAGCTGGTCCTGCTGATCGCCCCGCTGGCCCCGCACATCGCCGAGGAGCTGTGGAACAAGCTGGGCCACGCCGACTCCGTCGTCCACCAGGACTTCCCGGTCGCCGACCCGGCGTACCTCGTCGATGAGACCGTGACCTGTGTCGTGCAGATCAAGGGCAAGGTCAAGGCCCGCCTGGAGGTCTCCCCCTCGATCACGGACGCCGAACTGGAGACGCTGGCACTGGCCGACCCGCAGGTGGCCAAGGCACTGGGCGGTGCCGAGATCCGCAAGGTCATCGTGCGTGCGCCGAAGCTGGTCAACATCGTCGCCGGCTGACGACACATGGGGGGTTTCCCCTACGGGCAGCTTGGGGGTTCCGTTGGAACCCCCAAGCTGCCTGTTCCGTTTACCGTGGAAGAACCACAGCCGTGGAAAACCGACGGACGCCGGAGGGGCGCACATGGGAGCCACGATGATCACGATCATGGCGCTGCTCTTCTTTTCCTTCGTGGTGCTCGGGATGTACGCCACCGTGAAGGTCGCGAAGGCCGCGAGGCGGGGCGTCGACCGCACCATCGACCAGGCCCGGCGCACGGTGGAGGACACCGCGCTGCGGGCCAAGAGCTTCGGTCAGGTCGGTGCGGCCGGGGAACTGGCCCGGCTGCGGCTCTCGCTGCGCACCTCGATGCGCGCCACGCAGGAGGCACTGCGGGAAGGTGTCGCAGAGGACGCCTCGCTCAAGGAATCGCTCGACCTCTTCCGGAGGCTCAGCGGTCACGGGCTCGAACTGGACGCGGACCTCAAGCGGCTCGAGCGGGAACCCGACCGGGCGTGGGTGGCCGAGCAGCTCCCCGAACTCACCGCGCGGACCGAGCGCATCACGGGCTCGGCCGACGCGCTGCGCCGAGCGGCCCGTGAGAGGGCCCTGAAGTTCGCCGAGGACGACCTGTCGATGCTCAGTGCACAGATCGACGTCGAGGCGGGTGCCCTGCGCCACTGGACCGAGCCGGAGAGCGCGCCGGGAACGACACCGGCGCCCGGAGCACCCGGCGCGACGACGGCGGACGCGTGGGGACGGCCCGCGGGGGCCGCCGCTCGGACCGGCCCCGTGGGCGAGCAGGAGCCGCCTGCGATCACGGCACCCGATCCGCGTCGCACCGCCTACCCCTGGGAGAAGTCGACCCGTCCGGAGACCACCGCCTGACGGGAGGGCTCGGGCGGGGGCGTGCACCGGAACCGACGGCCCCCTCCTGACCACACCGCTCCCGACGCGTCCCGTCACGGTGGACGTCCACGGGCCCGGTCCGGCGCCCGTGTGCATCAGGCGGGGGCCGGTCTGCCGTGTCGCCGTCCGGAAGGGTAACCTCCCGCTCATGTCCCGGCATGTCGCGATCCTCACCGATTCCACGGCCTACCTGCCGCGCCAGACGAGGGAGCGGCACGCGATCGTCACGGTTCCGCTGACCGTCGTCATCGGCGACCGTGCCCTTGAGGAAGGCACGGAGATCTCGGCAGCGGCCCTTGCCGAGGCCCTGCAGAAGCGTCGGCCCGTCACGACCTCGCGGCCCAGCCCCGAAGTCTTCGCCGAGGCCTACCGAGAGGCCGCGGCAGCGGGTGCGCAGGGCGTCGTCTCGCTCCACCTGTCCGCGGAGGTCTCCGGAACCCACGACGCCGCGGTTCTCGCGGCGAAGGACGCGCCCTTGCCGGTACGGGTGGTGGACACCCGCATGGTCGGCATGGCGCTGGGCTTCTGCGCGCTTGCGGCGGCCCGGGTCGCCGAGGCCGGTGGCTCCCTCGACGAGGTGGTTGCGGCGGCCGAGAAGCGTGCTGCCGGAACCTCTGCCTACTTCTACGTCGACACCCTGGACTATCTGCGCAGGGGCGGGCGCATCGGGACCGCGCAGGCGCTGCTCGGCTCCGCGTTCGCGGTGAAGCCGCTCCTCGAACTCGACGGCGGCCGGATCGAACTGAGGGAGAAGGTGCGGACGGCCTCGAAGGCCATCGCCCGCCTGGAGGAGATCGCCGTGGAGCGGGCCGGGGTCGGTTCCGTCGACATCGCCGTGCACCACCTCTCCGCACCGGAGCGGGCCGCCGCCCTTGCGGACCGCCTCCGGGACCGCGTGCCGGGACTGGAGGAGCTCCAGGTCAGCGAGGTCGGTGCGGTCATCGGCGCGCACACGGGCCCCGGTTTGCTCGCGGTCGTCGTCTCCTCGCGCTGAGACCGGCCGCGCCCGGGGCCGGGTTTTCCCGCGCCCTGCGCGGGAGGGGTTCCTCCGTCCCCCGCACGGGTGGCGGAGTTTTCCACAGGGGAGCCCCCGTCCACGGAAGACGGTTGAGGCCCGCAGAGGGCGGCTGTGATCCCTACCGTCACGGCCATGACGCTTCGTACACGCATCGCATCGATCGCGCCGGGAGCCGCGCACCCGGCGGGAGCTCCGACGAGCGGGCCGGGCCGGGTGCCCGGGCCGGGCGGGCGCAACCGCCCCGGAGGCCCCGGCTCGCCTCCCGGCCGGCATCGTCACACCGGGGGAGGGCGGACCTCGCCCCCGCCCGTGGACGCCGTACGACGGCGTGGAGAGGCGCTGTTCCCGCCCGAGGCCCCGCAGACCCCGCAGGCAGCGGTGGAGGCTCCGCCGCCGATCGGCCCGGCGCAGATCCCCGAGGCACCGGAGCGGGGCTCCCCGCCAGGGGCGCGGGAACGGTTTGCTGCGGCGCTCCGCGACCGGACTCCGACCTGGGTGCAGACCCGGTGCGGGCTCGAGCCCAGGACGCTGGCGGCGTTGACCATCGTCCTGCTCCTGGCGGTGCTCCTCGCAGGCGGTTACTTCTGGAGCGGCCGACCACAGCAGGTGCGGGTCCCCGAAACCGTCCGGGCCGCTCCCGCGGTTGCCGCGTCCGGATGGCGCGCCGGGGCAAGCCCGGCACCGGGTCGCGGGGCGGTCCCGGTGCCGGATCCGGGCGCACCGGACGTGGAGGCCGACGCAGCGCCGGGGTCTGCTCCCGGGGCACGGGTCGTGGTCGACATCGGTGGCAAGGTGCGAAGGCCCGGGGTGCTGAGCCTGCCCGCGGGTTCCCGGGTGGCGGACGCCCTGCGCGCGGCCGGCGGCACGCAGCCCGGTGTCGATCTCACCGGGGTCAATCGGGCCCGGGTGCTGTTGGACGGCGAGCAGATCCTGGTCGGTCTGCCCGGGGCCCCGACCGGTGCCCCGGGGGCGGGCGGCGCCATCGGGGGAGGCGGGCTCGGGGTGCCCCTGAGCCTCAACGCGGCCACCGTGCAGCAGCTCGATTCCCTGCCCGGTGTGGGTCCCGTACTCGCCCAGCACATCGTCGACCACCGGACGGAGCACGGCGGCTTCCGGTCGGTTGAGGAACTGCGGGAGGTCAGCGGCATCGGAGAGCGCCGGTTCGCCGACCTCGAACCACTGGTACGGCCGTGAAGCGCGACCGGCCGGCCGACACGGAGCGGGCCGGGGGAGGGCCGACGCGGCGTGAGGGGCCGACTGACCTCCGGCTCGTTCCCCTCGCGGCGGCGGCCTGGGCGGCAGCGGCCTGGGCCGTGGGCGCCACCGGGTGGCGGACGTTCGCCTGCGTCACGGCCTGCCTGCTGACGGGCCTGTTCCTCCTCGTGCGGGGTGCGGGCCGGCGCCGTGCCACGGTCGACGGCCCTGGAATTTCGGCCCCCGTGACCACGTCCGGGAGGCGGTTGCGGTGGACCGCGTGGTCCGGGGCCCTGCTCTGCGCGGCGGCCGGAGCGGCTTCGGCGGGGCTGCACGCGGCGGACCTCCGGCGGGGGCCCGTCCCGGAGCTGGCACGGGAGTACGCGCGGGTGCGGCTGGAGGTGGTGGTCACCTCCGATCCGCGGCTCACCCGACCCACGGTGCGCGGCGACGCGGTGGCGCCGGTCTCGGTCCTCCTGGACGGCGAGGTGACCCGGGTCGAGCAGTCGGACGGCACGGTCCACCGGACCAGGGCACCGGTCCTGCTGGTCGTGCCCCCGGGGGAGGGGCGGGAGGACTGGCTGGGGCTCCTTCCCACCACCCGGCTGCGGATCGACGGTCGACTCGCCCTGCCGCTGCGTTCCGGAGCGCCTTTCGCCGCGGTCCTCAGGGCCGGTGGGGCCGGGCCACCGCACACCATCGGTCCGCCGAGCACGCTGCAGAGGACCGCGGGAAGATTGCGCGCCGGGCTCCGGACGGCGACCGCGGGACTCGACCAGGACGCAGCGGCCCTGTTGCCGGGGCTGGTCGTCGGAGACACCTCGCGGGTCGGCCCCGAACTGCGGGACGCCTTCGAGGCCACCGATCTCACCCACCTCTTGGCGGTTTCCGGAAGCAACCTCTCGATCGTGTTGTTGCTGCTCGTCGGGAGTCCCGGACGGGCACACCGGGCAGAGCGGGGCGGGCTCGCGCCGAGGATCGGATTGTCGCTGCGGGCCACGGCACTGGCCGGGGGAGGGCTGACGCTCGCCTTCGTGATCGTCTGCCGCCCCGACCCGAGCGTGCTGCGCGCCGCGGCCTGCGGGCTCGTCGTGCTGCTGGCGATCGGAACAGGGCGTCGCAGATCGTTGGTCCCCGCGCTGGCCGCCGCCGTCCTGGCCCTCGTGCTCTATGACCCCTGGCTTGCCCGCAGTTACGGATTCCTCCTTTCGGTCCTGGCCACCGGGGCGCTGCTGACGATTGCCCCGCGCTGGAGCGAGGGACTGCAACGGCACGGGGTGCCCGGCCGGTTGGCGGAGCCGTTGGGTGCGGCACTGGCGGCGCAGGCGGTGTGCGCTCCGGTCGTGGCGGTGTTCGCCGCCCGGCTGAGCCTGGTTGCCGTACCGGCGAACCTCGTCGCCGAACTGGCGGTGGCTCCGGCGACGTTGTGCGGATTCGCCGCGCTCGGTCTGGCAGCGGTCTGGATGCCGGCTGCCGAGTGCGCGGCCTGGCTGGCGGGATGGCCGGTCGGCTGGATCGCCCGGGTCGCCCGCGCGGGGGCCGCACTGCCGGGGGCCACGTTGGCCTGGCCCGGCGGCTGGTGGGGCGGTCTCGCCCTGGCCCTGTTCACGGTGCTGGTGGTCCTCGGAGCGCGCAGGCTGCGGTACCGGGGAGTGGTCGGTGCCTGCGCGGCGGCTCTGCTTCTCCTTGCGGTGGTGCGGCCGGTGCCGTTGGTGCGATGGGTCACAGGGTGGCCGCCACCGGGCTGGGTGCTCGCGATGTGCCAGGTGGGGCAGGGGGACGCGACGGTGCTCGCGGCGGGCGGGGACTCCGCCGTCGTGGTGGATGCCGGACCGGATCCCGAGCCGGTGGACCGCTGTCTGCGCGAACTCGGTGTGCGACGGGTGCCGTTGCTGGTGCTCACCCACTTCCACGCGGATCACGTGGCCGGACTTCCCGGGGTGCTGCGGGGGAGGTCAGTGGGCGCGATCCAGACCACGGGGCTCGAAGAGCCTCCGGACCAGGCCGCTTTCGTGCGAAGGACCGCGGCCGTCGCCGGGGTGCCGATGATCCCTGCGAGACCGGGTGAGCGGCGGCGGGCGGGGGAGTTGGAGTGGCGGGTGCTCTGGCCGTGGAACAGCGCCGAGGGGGCCGCGGTGTCCCGCGGCGGGCCCAACGACGCCAGCGTCACGCTCCTCGTGCGTGCCGCCGGAGGGCTGCGCCTGTTGCTCCTCGGCGACCTCGAACCACCAGCTCAGCGGGCCTTGTGGCGGGTCCATCCGGACCTCGGGCCGGTCGACGTGCTCAAGGTCGCCCATCACGGTTCCGCGCACCAGGACCCGGGCCTGATGAGGAGGGTGCGGCCTCGGTTGGCACTCGTGTCGGCGGGGAGGGGCAACCCCTACGGCCATCCTTCGCCCGGGACGTTGGCGACGCTGCGGGCAGGCGGCGCACGGGTGCTGCGGACCGACCGGGACGGGGCGATCGCCGTCCTGGGAGCGGAAGGTGGGCTCGTCGCCGTACCGAGAGGAGGGTGAGCCGATGCCCGGGTAAAGGGGAAAGCACGGTGGAAGAAGCTTCCCCGCAAAGCCCGCACGCCTGCTGGGGACCAAGGACGCACCCTCGGGGAGGCGTCGCCCCGGTACCGGCCGGACGGGGAAGGGGAGCGGGCGGGAGACTGCCTGCATGACGACATGTGAGCATGCCCCCATCGAGGCCTATCTGCGTCGCATCGGTGCCGAGCGGCCGTTGCGCGCGGACATCGCCGCGCTGCGTGAACTGCACCTGCGGCACCTGCGGACCGTGCCCTTCGAGAACCTGTCGATCCATCTCGGCGATCCCGTCGTCCTGGACGAGGAAGCGCTGGTCGACAAGGTGGTCGCTGCCCGCAGGGGCGGATTCTGCTACGAACTCAACACGGCGTTCGCGGTGCTGCTGCGCGGGCTGGGGTACGAGGTCGAACTGCTTCAGGCGCGGGTCATCGGGCCGGAAGGGAAACTGGGCATCCCGTATGACCACATGGCCCTGCGCGTGGAGTCGGCGGACGGGAAACGGTGGTTGGCCGACGTGGGTTTCGGCGACCACAGTCACTTTCCGCTGGAGTACGGAGCACGCGACGACCAGGAGGACCCGGGAGGGGTCTTCCGGATCGTGGAGACGACCGACGGCGACCTGGACGTGCTGCGGGACGGGAAGCCGCAGTACCGGCTGGAGCCGCGCCCCCGGGCGCTCGCCGACTTCGCGGCCGGTGCCTGGTACCACCAGACCTCGCCGGACTCGCACTTCCCCCGCTCCCTCATCTGCTCCCGGCTCACCGAGGAGGGCCGCGTCACGCTCAGCGCGCCGAAGCTGATCGTCCGCACCGGCAGCGGTCGCGAGGAGCGGATCCTCGACGGAGAGGAGGCGGTGCGGAGCGCGTACCGGGAGCTGTTCGACATCGAGCTCGACGTGTTGCCGGTCGTCCGCGGAGGGATCCCCAATTCGGACGCCCGGTGATACTTGGTGGCACTCGCCCCGTTTGCCTCGAACGCCTCAAGGGTGATCAAACGTAATTTCGTTGCACTGTGAATCAATTGCACGGGGGTGCGTGAAGAATGCTCGGTCGTCTCTTCGGGAAGCGTGCGGCGGGTGCCGTGCGCGGCGGACCACTCGGCGATCTCGCCGTACCGGCGACGGCGGGCCTGCTCAGCTGTCGGGTGCTCGATCCCGTTCACGAGCCGGTCCGAAGGGCTGCGTTCGTCGTCAGCGACGCCGAGGGGCGCAAGGTCATGGGCGGCGAGACCGACCCCTACGGCACGGTCCTCGCGGCCGTGCCGGCGGGGGAGTACCGACTCGCCGTCACCTCCGAGGGGTACACGCCCTATCGCGGTGGTGCGGTCGTCACCGCAGGTGAACACCAGGGCCTCGGTGACGTCTTGCTCCAGTTCGCTCCCCAGCCCCCGCTCCCGGCGCCGGGCGACTGGGAGATCGACCCCCTGCACTCCCGGATCGGCTTCACGGCGCGTCACATCGGCCTGGCCCGGGTCCACGGGCGGTTCAACGGCTTCGCGGGCACGGTCCGGATCGCCGACCGCATGGAGCGTTCCTCGATGCACGTCGTCATCGATGCGGCCTCCATCGACACCGGCGTGCGGATGCGCGACGACCACCTGTGCTCCGGTGACTTCCTCGACGTCGGCGCCCATCCCGTGCCGGAGTTCTCCAGTGAGCGCTTCGTCCATCGCGGCGGCAGCCGCTGGGCCGTCACCGGGGCGCTCACCCTGCGCGGAGTGAGCCGCACGGTGACCCTCGACACGCAGTACCTGGGCCTCGGGAACGGTCTGCAGGGCGAGCCCCGGGGCGCCTGTCGCGCCACCACCGAGCTCCACCGGGAGGACTTCACCCTCACCTGGCAGACGATGCTCGCGCGGGGCATCGCGGCCGTCGGGTCCAGCATCAGCATCGACCTGGACGTCCAGGTCGTTCCGAAGGCGGGGGCCTCAGGCTCCTAGGGTGCTTCGAGCCAGCCCTCGTACTCGGCGGCCAGCGCGTCCAGTGCGGTCGGGTCCAGGCGGGCTTCCGGGTCCTCGACGACCACCAGCCACTGGGCGTCCTCGGCGTCGTCCTCGCCGGCCAGGGCGTCCCGCACCAGTTGCGGCTCCTCGGCCACGCCGAAGCGGTCGGGGAGTTCCTCGGCGACCTCCTCGGCCGCGTCGCGGTCGGGAAGCACCAGTACGTGTCGTTCGCTCACCCCGCCATTGTCGTCCTCGTGTCGGCCATCGCGAACTCCGGTGTCAGCGGCCCGTGGGATGCTGGATCGCGATGGCCACCAGAAAGACTTCCCCCGACGACCTCCTCGGCCCCGTGACGCTCGCCGTGGGGCAGGAGGACCTGCTCCTCGACCGTGCGGTCCAGGAGGTGGTGTCGGCCGCCCGGGCCGCCGACGCCGACACGGACGTGCGCGACCTCACCCCGGACCAGCTCCAGCCCGGGGCGCTGGCGGAGCTCACCAGCCCCTCGCTCTTCGCCGAGCGCAAGGTGCTGATCGTGCGGAGCGCGCAGGACCTCTCCGCCGACACGGTCAAGGACGTCAAGGCGTACCTGGCCGACCCGGTCGAGGACATCTCGCTCGTGCTGCTCCACGCGGGCGGGGCCAAGGGCAAGGGCCTGCTCGATGCGGCGCGGAAGGCGGGGGCCCGGGAGGTCGCCTGCCCGAAGACGACGAAGCCGGCGGAGCGGCTGACGTTCGTGCGGCAGGAGTTCCGGGCGCTCGGGCGCTCGGCGACGGCGGAGGCCTGTCAGGTGCTCGTCGACGCGATCGGCAGTGACCTGCGGGAGCTCGCGTCCGCGGTCGCGCAGCTCGTGTCCGACGTGGACGGCACGATCGACGAGGCCGTCGTCGGGCGCTACTACACGGGCCGTGCCGAGGCGTCCTCCTTCAACGTCGCCGACCGTGCCGTCGAAGGCCGGGCGGCCGAGGCCCTGGAAGCGCTGCGCTGGTCGCTCTCGACCGGAGTCGCGCCCGTCCTCATCACCAGCGCACTGGCGCAGGGCGTGCGGGCGATCGGCAAGCTCTCCTCGGCGCGGGGCGGGCGCCCCGCCGACCTGGCGCGGGAGCTGGGCATGCCGCCCTGGAAGATCGACCGTGTCCGGCAGCAGATGAGGGGCTGGACCCCGGACGGGGTGTCGCTGGCGCTACGTGCGGTCGCGGAGGCGGACGCGGGGGTGAAGGGCGGGGGGGACGATCCCGAGTACGCCCTGGAGAAGGCGGTGGTCGCGGTCGCACGGGCGGCAAGGATGCGGCGGGGCTGAGGCCCGCTGCGGGGAGCCGGGTCGGGACGGTGGGCCGCGCGGGGTTGCCGGGCGCGGCTGCTCCGGCGCCGGTCCTGCGGCTCGGTGCCGGGCCTTCCCCGCCCGCCTCGCGGAGCGGGTACGGCGAAGGCCCCGGTCTCCTGGGGAAGGAGATGCCGGGGCCTTCGCCGTTCAAGCAGATGGGCTCGCACCCGCGTGGCGAACGCGTCCGCGCGCGAGTCCTGGTTGGCCGGGCGGGAGCGGGAGAGAGGGCCCGCTGGGTCCCGTACGGCCGGTGGAGCGTGAGATCAGAGCTCAGCCCTGGAGGGAGGCGACCTTGACCGCCAGCGCCGACTTCTTGTTGGCGGCGGCGTTCTTGTGGATGACACCCTTCGAGACAGCCTTGTCGAGCTGACGCGAGGCGGCGCGAGTGGCAACGGTGGCCTTCTCGAGGTCGCCGGCGGCGACAGCCTCACGGGCCTTGCGGATCGCGGTCTTGAGCGAGGACTTGACGGCCTTGTTGCGCAGGCGCGCCTTCTCGTTCGTCTTGTTCCGCTTGATCTGGGACTTGATGTTCGCCACGAAAAGAGCCTTTACAGGTTCGGTGTTCCTTCTGGATGCGCCACGCAGCTGAGAGGGCGTGCGAGGCACAGCTGTCCACGGTATCAGCCACCCTCAGGGCGGCCCAAACCGGGCGCCGGACGGCGGGCATGGGACCATGGTGTCTACGTGTCCGTTCTGAACATCGCCCGAGACGAGATCCCTGCGTGCCCGCGACTCCTACCAACGTGCCCGAGCCGAGCCGTACCGACCCGGCTCTGATCCGCAACTTCTGCATCATCGCGCACATCGACCACGGCAAGTCCACGCTCGCCGACCGGATGCTCCAGCTGACCGGTGTGGTCGACCAGCGGCAGATGCGCGCCCAGTACCTCGACCGGATGGACATCGAGCGGGAGCGCGGCATCACGATCAAGTCCCAGGCGGTGCGGTTGCCCTGGGCGCCGACCGAGGGGCCGGCCCAGGGCAGTACGCACATCCTGAACATGATCGACACCCCCGGTCACGTCGACTTCACGTACGAGGTCTCGCGCTCCCTCGCGGCCTGTGAGGGCACGATCCTGCTGGTCGACGCGGCACAGGGGATCGAGGCCCAGACCCTCGCCAACCTCTACCTGGCGATGGAGAACGACCTCACGATCGTTCCGGTCCTCAACAAGATCGACCTGCCGGCCGCGCAGCCCGAGAAGTTCGCCGACGAGCTCGCGAACCTCATCGGCTGCCAGCCCGAGGACGTCCTCAAGGTCTCCGCCAAGACCGGCATGGGCGTCGAGGCGCTGCTGGACCGGGTCGTCCAGGACATCCCGGCTCCGGTGGGCGTCGCGGACGCCCCCGCCCGCGCAATGATCTTCGACTCGGTCTACGACTCGTACCGCGGTGTCGTCACCTACGTGCGTGTCGTCGACGGGCAGCTCAACAAGCGCGAGCGCATCCGGATGATGTCGACCGGTGCCACCCACGAGCTGCTGGAGATCGGCGTCTCGTCCCCGGAGATGACCTCCTCCGACGGCCTCGGCGTCGGCGAGGTGGGCTACATCATCACCGGTGTGAAGGACGTCCGCCAGTCCAAGGTCGGTGACACGATCACCTCCCAGAACCAGGGCGCCAGCGAGCCGCTCGGCGGGTACAAGGACCCGAAGCCGATGGTCTTCTCGGGGCTCTACCCGTTGGACGGCTCCGAGTACCCGGACCTGCGCGAGGCGCTCGACAAGCTGCAGCTCAACGATGCCGCGCTGGTCTACGAGCCGGAGACCTCCGCCGCGCTCGGCTTCGGCTTCCGCGTCGGCTTCCTGGGCCTGCTCCACCTCGACGTCATCCGTGAGCGGCTGGAGCGGGAGTTCGGGCTCGACCTCATCGCCACCGCTCCCAACGTGGTCTACCGCGTGGTCATGGAGGACGGCAGCGAGCACACGGTGACGAACCCCAGCGAGTTCCCCGAGGGGAAGATCAGCGACGTCTTCGAGCCCGTCGTGCGCGCCACCATCCTCGCCCCGAGCGAGTTCATCGGCGCGATCATGGAGCTCTGCCAGACCCGGCGCGGCACCCTGATCGGCATGGACTACCTCTCCGAGGACCGGGTCGAGATCCGCTACACCCTGCCCCTCGCCGAGATCGTCTTCGACTTCTTCGACCAGCTGAAGTCCAAGACGCGCGGGTACGCCTCGCTCGACTACGAGCCCACCGGTGAGCAGGCGTCCAGCCTGGTCAAGGTGGACATCCTGCTGCACGGCGACAAGGTCGACGCCTTCTCCGCCGTCACCCACAAGGACGCCGCGTACGCCTACGGCGTCCGGCTCGTCGCCAAGCTGCGCGAGCTCATCCCGCGGCAGGCGTTCGAGGTGCCGATCCAGGCCGCCATCGGCTCCCGGGTCATCGCCCGCGAGACCATTCGCGCCATCCGGAAGGACGTCCTCGCCAAGTGCTACGGCGGTGACATCTCCCGGAAGCGGAAGCTGCTGGAGAAGCAGAAGGAAGGAAAGAAGCGCATGAAGATGGTCGGCTCGGTGGAGGTGCCCCAGGAGGCCTTCATCGCCGTCCTCTCCAGCGACGAGTCCTCCGGCAAGAAGAAGTAGCCGGACCGTCGGGAAGCGCCGTTCCGTGCAACCAGCGGGTCCACGTGCCGTGTGCGCGTGGGCCCGTTCGTTATGAAGCGACGCCCTGCAGCCCCTTACGCGCCGGTCCCCCGCCCTTTAGTCTGAACCCGGCTCGAAGGTTACTCGCCAGTTAGTTACGAACCACCAGAAGGCACCGCCGCCGCCCGGAGGACGTCGTGAGCGACACACAGACCCAGATCGAGAACCGGCCGCCCTCCGTGGCGACCCTCTTCCTTGAGCGCGTCGAGCGGACCCCGGATGCGGAGGCCTACCGCCACCCGGTTCCCGCGGCCTCCGGCACCGGACCGGACGACTGGAAGTCGCTCAGCTGGGGGCAGGCCGCCGAGCGGGTCTACGCGATCGCCGCCGGCCTCATCGACCTCGGCGTCCAGCCCGAGGAGCGGGTCGCCCTCGCCTCCTCCACCCGGGTCGAGTGGATCCTCGCCGACCTCGGCGTGATGTGCGCCGGTGCCGCGACCACCACCGTCTACCCGCAGACCAATGCGGAGGAGTCGGCGTTCATCCTCTCCGACTCCGAGTCGAAGGTCCTCATCGCCGAGGACGCGGCCCAGGTGGCCAAGGCCGTCGAGTGCCGCGCCGACCTGCCCGACCTCCACCACGTCGTGGTCATCGACCCGGCCGGCGTCGACACCGGGGACGAATGGGTCGTGACCCTCGCGGACCTGGAGGCGCGCGGCAGGGCCTACCTGGAGGAGCACCCCGACGCGATCAAGGAGCGCGTCGCCGCGATCACCCCCACGCAGCTGGCCACCCTGATCTACACCTCGGGCACCACCGGCCGCCCCAAGGGCGTGCGCCTCCCGCACGACAACTGGTCGTACATGGCCAAGGCCATCGCCGCCACCGGTCTCGTCACCCAGGAGGACGTGCAGTACCTGTGGCTGCCGCTCGCCCACGTCTTCGGCAAGGTCCTCACCTCGGGCCACATCGAGGTCGGGCACGTCACCGCCGTCGACGGCCGCGTCGACAAGATCATCGAGAACCTTCCGGTGGTCCGGCCGACCTACATGGCCGCCGTGCCCCGCATCTTCGAGAAGGTCTACAACGGGGTCGCCAGCAAGGCCCGTGCCGGCGGCGGCGCCAAGTACAAGATCTTCCAGTGGGCGGCCGGCGTCGCCCGCGAGTACGCCAAGACCACCCAGGACAACTTCCGCCGCACCGGCACGGCCTCCGCGCCCTTCGGCCTCTCGGCCAAGCACAAGGTCGCCGACGCGCTCGTCTACGGCAAGATCCGCGAGGCCTTCGGCGGCAACCTGCGCGCCTGCATCTCCGGTTCCGCCGCCCTCGCCCCCGAGATCGGGTACTTCTTCGCCGGCGCCGGCATCCACATCCTGGAGGGCTACGGCCTCACCGAGTCCTCCGCGGCCTCCTTCGTCAATCCCGGCGAGGCCTACCGCACCGGCACCGTCGGCAAGCCGCTCCCCGGCACCGAGGTCCGGATCGCCGACGACGGCGAGATCCTGCTGCGCGGCCCCGGCATCATGGAGGGCTACCACGGCCTGCCGGAGAAGACGGCCGAGGTACTGGAGTCCGACGGCTGGTTCCACACCGGTGACATCGGCGAGCTGTCCGCGGACGGCTACCTCCGGATCACCGACCGCAAGAAGGACCTGATCAAGACGTCCGGCGGAAAGTACATCGCCCCGGCGGAGGTCGAGGGCCACTTCAAGGCCGTCTGCCCGTTCGTCTCGAACATCCTCGTCCACGGTGCCGACCGGAACTTCTGCACCGCCCTGATCGCCCTCGACGAGCCGGCCATCCTCGGCTGGGCCGCCGAGCACGGGCTCGGCGGCGCGTCGTACGCCGAGGTCGTCGCCGACGCGCGGACCCAGAAGCTGGTCCAGGGATACGTCGACCGTCTCAACGAGGGGCTCCAGCGCTGGCAGACGATCAAGAAGTTCCGTCTGCTGCCGCGCGACCTCGACATCGAGCACGGTGAGCTCACGCCGTCCCTCAAGCTGAAGCGGCCGGTCGTCGAGCGGGCGTACAAGGACCTCATCGAGGAGATGTACGAGGGCTCGCGCGAGGCCTGACCGGCGAGCGGGACCGGCACCCCGGGCAGTACGGGACAATGGGTCCCATGCCTTCCGTACTGCCCGATGGTGAGCCCGTTCCCGAAGACGGGGCGCTGCCCCCACAGGCCCTCGCGGGTGCCGCGGACCGGCCGCTCGGGTTCTACCTGCACGTGCCGTACTGCGCGACGCGCTGCGGCTACTGCGACTTCAACACGTACACGGCGAGCGAACTGCGCGGTACGGGCGGTGTGCTCGCCTCCCGCGACAACTACGCCGAGCAGGTCGTCGAGGAGATCCGGCTCGCCCGGAAGGTCCTGGGAGACGATCCGAGGCCGGTCCGGACCGTCTTCGTCGGCGGCGGCACGCCGACCCTGCTCGCCGCCGGGGACCTGGTCCGCATGCTGGCGGCCGTCCGCGACGAGTTCGGGCTCGCGGACGACGCCGAGGTGACGACGGAGGCCAATCCGGAGTCCGTCGACCCGGCCTACCTCGCGGAGCTGCGCGCCGGCGGCTTCAACCGGATCTCCTTCGGGATGCAGAGCGCCCGCCAGCACGTCCTGCAGGTCCTCGACCGCACCCACACCCCCGGGCGCCCCGAGGCGTGCGTCGCCGAGGCGCGGGCCGCGGGCTTCGAGCACGTCAACCTGGACCTGATCTACGGCACCCCGGGGGAGTCCGACGACGACTGGCGGGCCTCGCTGGAGGCGGCGATCGGGGCCGGGCCGGACCACGTGAGCGCCTATGCCCTGATCGTCGAGGAGGGCACCCAGCTGGCGCGGCGCATCCGGCGCGGCGAGGTGCCCATGACCGACGACGACGTGCACGCCGACCGGTACCTGATCGCGGACTCGGTCCTGGCCGGGGCCGGACTCAAGTGGTACGAGGTGTCCAACTGGGCCGCTTCCGAGTCCGGGCGCTGCCTCCACAACGAGCTGTACTGGCGGGGCGCCGACTGGTGGGGCGCGGGCCCCGGTGCCCACTCGCACGTGGGCGGCGTGCGGTGGTGGAACGTGAAGCATCCCGGTGCGTACGCTGCGGCGCTGGCCGGCGGGAGGTCGCCGGGCGCCGGGCGCGAGGTCCTCTCGGACGAGGACCGGCGGGTGGAGCGGGTGCTGCTGGAGCTGAGGCTCCGTGACGGGTGCCCCTTGGACCTCCTGCGACCGCAGGGCCGCATCGCGGCCGAGCGCTCGCTGGCCGAGGGGCTCCTGGAGCCGGGGCCGTACGGGGCGGGGCGCGCGGTCCTGACCCTGCGCGGGCGGCTGCTCGCCGACGCGGTGGTGCGCGACCTGGTGGACTGAGGGGGCGCCCGGCCGACGGCGGCCCCGCGCCGGGGTCAGGGCACCGTCACGTGGTCGATCAGGCGTTCCACCGCACCCAGCAGCTCCGGCTCCAGGTCCCGGTACGAGGCGACCCTCGACAGGATGTGCTGCCAGGCCGCACCCGTGTGGGCCGGCCACCCGAGGGCCCGGCAGACGCCCGTCTTCCAGTCCTGGCCGCGGGGGACCGTCGGCCAGGCGGGGATGCCCAGGGAGGACGGCTTCACGGCCTCCCAGACGTCGACGTACGGGTGGCCGACGACCAGGACGTCCGGAGAACTCACCCGGGCCGCGATCCGGGACTCCTTGGAGCCCGGGACCAGGTGGTCCACCAGCACGCCCAGACGGGCGTCCGGCGCCGGACCGAACTCCGCGACGATCGACGGCAGGTCGTCGACGCCCTCCAGGTACTCCACGACCACGCCTTCGATCCGCAGGTCATCGCCCCAGACCCGCTCGACCAGCTCCGCGTCGTGACGGCCCTCCACGTAGATCCGGCCCGCCCGGGCCACCCGTGCCCGCGCCCCCGGGACCGCGATCGAGCCGGAGGCCGTGCGAGCGGGCCGTGCCGGGCCGGCCGCGGAAGGGCGCACCAGGGTCACGACCTCGCCCTCCCACAGGAAGCCGCGCGGTTCCAGCGGGAACACCCGGTGCTTGCCGAAGCGGTCCTCCAGGGTCACCGTGCCCGCCTCGCAGCGGATCACCGCCCCGCAGAAGCCCGTCGTGACCTCTTCGACGACGAGGTCGCGGTCCGCCGGGACCTCCGGGACGGGCTTCGTCCTCTTCCAGGGGGGCGTCAGGTCCGGGTCGTAGCTGCGCATGGGCTCGATTCTGTCCGGGGCACGGGGCACGGGGCACGGGGCACGGGGCACGGGGGCGGCCGGGGCGGCTGCCGCCCTCCGGGGACGGCCGAAAGGGCGTCAGGTCCACGCGCGGGCCGCGCACTTCGGGTGACGTTAGGCCACGCCGAAGCGGCGTGCCAGTTCATCGCGCTGGCCCCGCACGAACGCGGCGTCCACCACCGCCCCGTGGCCCGGTACGTACGCCGCCTGTTCGCCGCCCAGGGAGAGGAGGCGGTCCAGGGCGTCCGGCCAACGGGACGGGACGGCGTCCGGGCCCGCCTGGGGCTCGCCCGACTCCTCCACCAGGTCGCCGCAGAAGACGACCTCGCGCGAGCCCGGTGCGCAGAGCGCCAGGTCGTGCCCCGTGTGCCCGGGGCCCACGTTCGCCAGGAGGACCTGCCGGTCCCCCAGGTCGAGCGTCCACTCGCCCGAGACCACGTGCCGCGGGGCCACCAGGACGTCCGCCGCCTCCGCAGCCGCCACCGGGTCCAGGCCGTGTCGCACCGCGTCCGTGCGCAGGGCTTCCCGGTCCCGGGCCCGGCTCAGCAGCTGGTCGCTGCCCACCGCGCCGAACACCTCCGCGCCCGCGAACGCGGCCGTGCCGAAGACGTGGTCGAAATGGGGGTGTCCCAGTGCGATGTGCGTCACTCTCCGGCCGCCGGTGAGCCCCTTGATCTGCGTCCGCAGCTCCGCGCCCTCCGCGAGCGAGGAGCCCGTGTCGTACAGCAGCACCCCTCGTGAGCCCAGCACCAGGCCCACCGTGGCGTCCCAGCCGGGCAGTCGTCGCCGGCCCACCCCGTCCGCGAGCCGCTCCCATCCGTACGCTTCCCAATCCACGTCCATGGGGCGACGCTAGCCGGTGCGGGCGCCGCCTCCTTGCCAGGAGCGATGCCCGCCGCCGTACACTGGCCGGGGAATCGCTGGCACTCGGACAGGGGGAGTGCCAAAAGCGGAGCAACCGGAACGACGACGACAGGCGGAGGTGCGCACGATGCTCAGCGAACGCAGGCTCGAGGTCCTGCGCGCCATCGTCCAGGACTACGTCGGGACGGAGGAGCCGGTGGGCTCCAAGGCGCTCACGGAGCGCCACAAGCTCGGGGTGTCACCCGCCACCGTGCGCAACGACATGGCCGTCCTGGAGGAGGAGGGCTTCATCGCCCAACCCCACACCAGTGCCGGCCGCATCCCGACCGACAAGGGCTACCGGCTCTTCGTCGACCGGCTCGCCGGCGTCAAGCCGCTGTCGACGCCCGAGCGGCGGGCGATCCACAACTTCCTGGACGGTGCCGTCGACCTCGACGACGTCGTCGGCCGTACGGTCCGTCTGCTCGCGCAGCTGACCCGGCAGGTCGCCGTCGTCCAGTACCCCTCGCTGACCCGTTCGACCGTCCGGCACGTGGAGCTGCTCTCGCTGGCCCCGGCCCGCCTGATGCTCGTCCTCATCACGGACACCGGTCGGGTGGAGCAGCGCGTCATCGACTGCCCGGTGCCCTTCGGCGAGACCTCGCTCGCCGATCTGCGGGCCCGGCTCAACAGCCGGGTCGTCGGCCGTCGGTTCGCCGACGTGCCGCAGCTGGTGCAGGACCTTCCCGAGTCCTTCGAGGAGGCCGAGGACCGCGCCACGGTCTCCACCGTGCTCGCGACCCTCCTCGAAACGCTCGTCGAGGAGCACGAGGAGCGGCTGATGATCGGCGGCACCGCCAATCTCACCCGCTTCGGACACGACTTCCCCCTGATGATCAGGCCCGTCCTGGAGGCACTGGAGGAGCAGGTCGTGCTCCTCAAGCTGCTCGGCGAGGCCAAGGAATCCGGCATGACCGTACGCATCGGGCACGAGAACGCCCACGAGGGGCTGAGCTCCACGTCCGTCGTCTCGGTCGGCTACGGTTCGGGCGGCGAGGCAGTCGCCAAACTCGGCGTGGTCGGACCGACCCGCATGGACTACCCCGGAACGATGGGAGCGGTACGCGCAGTGGCACGTTACGTCGGACAGATCCTGGCGGAGTCGTAAGTGGCCACGGACTACTACGCCGTACTCGGCGTACGCCGCGACGCGTCCCAGGACGAGATCAAGAAGGCGTTCCGGAGGCTCGCGCGCGAGCTGCACCCGGACGTCAATCCCGATCCGAAGACGCAGGAGCGCTTCAAGGAGATCAACGCCGCCTACGAGGTCCTCTCGGACCCGCAGAAGAAGCAGGTCTACGACCTCGGCGGCGACCCGCTCTCGGCCTCCGGCGGGGGCGGCGCGGGCGGTGGCTTCGGGGCGGGTGGCTTCGGCAACTTCTCCGACATCATGGACGCCTTCTTCGGCACGGCCTCGCAGCGCGGTCCGCGTTCGCGCACCCGCCGCGGGCAGGACGCCATGATCCGTCTGGAGATCGACCTCAACGAGGCCGCCTTCGGCACCACCAAGGACATCCAGGTCGACACGGCGGTCGTCTGCACCACCTGTTCGGGGGAGGGCGCCGCGCCCGGCACCTCCCCGCAGACCTGCGACATGTGCCGCGGTCGCGGTGAGGTGTCCCAGGTCACCCGGTCCTTCCTCGGTCAGGTCATGACCTCCCGGCCCTGCCCGCAGTGTCAGGGCTTCGGCACCGTCGTCCCGACGCCGTGCCCCGAGTGCGCGGGGGACGGAAGGGTCCGGTCCCGCCGCACCCTCACGGTCAAGATCCCGGCCGGTGTCGACAACGGCACCCGCATCCAGCTCGCGGGCGAGGGCGAGGTCGGTCCCGGCGGCGGTCCCGCCGGCGACCTGTACGTCGAGATCCACGAGACCCCGCACGAGGTCTTCCAGCGGCGCGGCGACGACCTGCACTGCACGGTCACCATCCCGATGACGGCGGGTGCGCTCGGCACGAAGGTGCCGCTGCAGACCCTCGACGGCGTCGAGGAGATCGACATCCGCCCGGGAACGCAGTCGGGCCAGTCGATTCCGCTGCACGGCCGGGGCATCACGCACCTGCGGGGCAACGGTCGGGGCGACCTGATCGTGCACGTCGAGGTGACCACCCCGAACAAGCTCGACGCGGAGCAGGAGCGACTCCTGCGCGAGCTGGCCAAGCTGCGCGGCGAGGAGCGGCCCACCGGCCAGTTCCAGCCGGGACAGCAGGGGTTGTTCTCGCGGCTCAAGGACGCGTTCAACGGGCGGTAGGCGCTCGTGCGGGCGGGGGGACGGGGCGCCGGAAGGCGCGGACCCGTCCCCCCACCCGTGTCCGGAGCAGGCCCTTCCGTGACCTGACGGACGGATTCGGCCCGGAAGCAGGGGCATGGCACCATGCCCCCATGTCCACCACCGCACTGAACGGTCTCTCTCGTTTCCCGATCGTGCAGGCCCCCATGGCGGGTGGCGCCGCTGGTCCCGATCTCGTCGGGGCCGTCTGCGAGGCCGGGGCGCTCGGCTTCCTGGCCGGCGGGTACAAGACGGCCGGGGGGCTCTACCAGGAGATCAAGCAGGTGCGTGGGCTCACCGCACGCCCCTTCGGCGTCAACCTCTTCCTGCCCCAGGAGGGGCCGCACGCCGACCCCGCCGCCGTCGAGGTCTACCGCCACCAGCTCGCCGGCGAGGCCACCTGGTACGGCACCCCGCTCGGCGAGGCCGACGACTCCCGCGACGACGCCTACGACGCCAAGCTCGCGATCCTCCTGGAGGACCCGGTCCCCGTCGTCTCCTTCACCTTCGGCTGTCCCGCGCCCGAGACCTTCCGGGCCTTCGACCGGGTCGGCACGTACACCCTCGTCACCGTCACCTCCGTCGAGGAGGCCCTCGCCGCGGAACGCGCCGGGGCCGGAGCCGTCTGCGTCCAGGGCGTCGAGGCCGGTGGACACCAGGGCACGCACCGCGACGAACCGGCCGAGGACGACGCACCCGGCACCGGGCTCCTCACCCTCGTCACCGAGGTCCGCCGGGCCGTCGCGCTCCCCGTCGTCGCCGCCGGCGGGATCATGTGCGGTGCGCAGATCGCCGCCGTCCTCACCGCCGGGGCCGCCGCCGCGCAGCTCGGCACCGCCTTCCTCCGCTGTCCGGAGTCGGGCGCCCACCCGTTGCACAAACAGGCACTGACCGACCCGCTGTTCACCCGGACCGCCCTCACCCGGGCCTTCTCCGGACGCTCGGCACGCGGTCTCGTCAACCGCTTCATGCGCGAGCACGGACCGTACGCCCCCGCCGCCTACCCCGAGGTCCACCACCTCACGGCCCCGCTCCGCAAGGCCGCGGCCCATGCCGGCGACGCCCAGGGCATGGCCCTGTGGGCGGGCCAGGGGTACCGCCTCGCCCGCGAGCTCCCCGCCGGGGAACTGGTCGGGGTGCTGGCCGCCGAACTCGACACCGCCCTCTCCGGACCGCCCCACAGGAGCACCCCATGACCGCACCCGTCTTCGTCGTCGACGCCGTCCCCGGTGCCGGGAGCTTCCTCCTGGACGGGCCCGAGGGGCGGCACGCCGTTTCCGTGAAGCGGCTACGCGCCGGGGAGGGGCTGGTCCTCGCCGACGGCCGGGGCCGTTGGGCCGAGGGCGTGGTGCTGGCCGCCGAGGGCAAGGACCGGCTCACCGTCCGCATCGACGAGGTCCACGAGGACTCCGAGGAGGAGCCCCGGATCACCGTCGTCCAGGCGCTCCCCAAGGGCGACCGCGGTGAACTCGCCGTCGAGACCATGACGGAGACCGGGGTGGACGCGATCGTCCCCTGGGCCGCGTCCCGCTGCATCACCCAGTGGAAGGGCGACCGGGGTCTCAAGGCGCTCGCCAAGTGGCGGTCCACCGCACGGGAGGCCGGCAAGCAGTCGCGCCGCACCCGCTTCCCCGAGGTCGTCGACCTCATGACGACCAAGCAGGTCACCGCCTTCCTCGCGGGCGCCGACTTCGCGGCCGTCCTGCACGAGGACCGTGAGCACCCCAGCGGGACGCTCGCCACCGCGGAACTTCCGGTGAAGGGGTCGATCGTGCTCGTCGTCGGTCCCGAGGGTGGGGTCTCGCCGGAGGAGCTCGCCGCCTTCGAGGCCGCCGGGGCGAAGCCGTACCGCTTGGGCCGCAGCGTGCTGCGCACCTCGACGGCCGGTACGGCGGCGACCGCCCTGGTTCTGGGACGCACCGGCCGCTGGAGCTAGGCGGTCCGTCCGGGGAGGGCGGGAAGCACGGCCCGCGGGCGGTCCGCCCGCGGCCTCGGACGCGCCTCCGCGGGGCCCCGGCACCGCACACCGGGGGAGCCGCCCGGCCCCGGACCCGCGCGCACCGGAGAACCGGCCGGGAACCTCAGCGGGACCCGTCCCGTGGGGGCGGCGGATAGCATGCCCGTCGTACCGGTGTTGTACTGATCGACAGAGGCGAGGAGGCCCGGGCCATGGCCGGAGAGCCGCAGAGCGACTGCCTGTTCTGCAAGATCGCGCAAGGGGAGGTGCCGGCGACGATCGTGCGCGAGACGGAGACCACCGTCGCGTTCCGCGACATCAACCCGCAGGCGCCCACGCACGTCCTCGTGATCCCGCGCGCCCACTACCCCGACGCCGCCTCGCTGGCCGCTGCCGCGCCGACCGTCGCCGCGGACGTGCTGCAGGAGGCGGGGCGGGTCGCCGAGCAGGAGAAGGTCGACGGCAGCGGCTTCCGGGTCGTCTTCAACACCGGGGCCGGTGCCGGACAGACCGTCTTCCACGCCCATGCGCACGTCCTGGGCGGTCGTGGGCTCAACTGGCCGCCCGGATAGCCCGTGTCCGTACGCGAACTGGTCGTCCTCGGAACCGCCAGCCAGGTCCCGACCCGACACCGCAACCACAACGGCTACCTGTTGCGCTGGGACGGCCGGGGCGTCCTCTTCGATCCGGGCGAGGGGACCCAGCGGCAGATGTTGCGGGCCGGGGTCGCCGCCCACGACCTGGACCGGATCTGCGTCACGCACTTCCACGGCGACCATTCGCTCGGCCTGGCCGGGGTGATCCAGCGGATCAACCTCGACCAGGTCCCGCACCCGGTCACCGCCCACTACCCCGCGAGCGGACGCCACTTCTTCGAACGGCTGCGGTACGCCACCGCCTACCGGGAGACCGTGCGCCTGGTCGAGTCACCCGTCACCGCCGACGGGCCGCTCGCCACCACCGAGGACTTCACCCTGGAGGCCCGGCGGCTCTCCCACCCCGTCGAGTCCTACGGCTATCGGATCGTCGAGCCCGACGGGCGTCGGATCCTGCCCGCGAAGCTCGCCGAGCACGGCATCAAGGGCCCCGACGTCGGTCGGATCCAGCGCGAGGGCAGCCTGAACGGCGTCACCCTCGACGAGGTCAGCGAGATCCGGCGCGGGCAGCGCTTCGCCTTCGTCATGGACACCCGACTCTGTGACGGGGTGCACGCCCTCGCCGAGGGCGCCGACATGCTCGTCATCGAGTCGACCTTCCTGGACGAGGACGTCCGGCTCGCCACCGACCACGGCCATCTGACGGCCGGACAGGCCGCCTCCGTCGCACGGGACGCAGGGGTCCGGCACCTCGTCCTCACCCACTTCTCGCAGCGTTACTCCGACCCCGCCGTGTTCGAGCGGCAGGCCCGGGAGGCCGGCTTCGACGGCGAGTTGAGCATCGCCCAGGACCTCATGCGGGTCCCCGTACCGAAACGAACGTGACCATGCCCGTACCCAAGGCCGAGCTGCACCTCCACATCGAGGGCACCCTCGAACCCGAGCTGGCCTTCGCGCTCGCCGCCCGCAACGGCGTGACCCTGCCCCACGCGGACACCGCCGCCCTCCGCGAGGCCTACCGCTTCAGCGACCTCCAGTCCTTCCTGGACCTGTACTACCGTCTGATGGCCGTCCTGCGCACCGCCGAGGACTTCACCGAGCTCGCCGACGCCTACCTGGAGCGGGCCGCCGCCCAGGGCGTTCGGCACGCCGAGGTCTTCTTCGACCCGCAGGCGCACACCGCGCGGGGCGTCCCCCTCGGCACCGTGGTCGAGGGCCTGTCCGCCTCCCTGGACCGGGCCGAGGAACGGTACGGCGTCTCCACCCGGCTCATCATGTGCTTCCTGCGCGACGAGCCCGTCGAGTCGGCGATGGCCACCCTGGAGGCGGCCAAGCCGTATCTGGACCGGATCACGGGCATCGGCCTGGACTCCGCGGAGGCCGACCACCCGCCGGCCGCGTTCCGGGCCGTGTACGAGGAGGCCGCCCGGCTCGGTCTGCGCCGCGTCGCCCACGCCGGCGAGGAGGGCCCCGCCGCGTACGTCCGGGAGGCCCTCGACGTCCTCGGCGTCGAGCGGATCGACCACGGCCTGCGCTGCGTGGAGGACCCGGAGCTCGTCGAGCGGCTGGCCCGCGAGCGGGTGCCGCTCACGCTCTGTCCCCTGTCGAACGTCCGGCTCCGCGTCGTCGACGCCCTCGCTGACCATCCGCTCCCGCTGATGATGGACGCGGGACTGCTGGTCACCGTCAACTCCGACGACCCGGCCTACTTCGGGGGGTACGCGGGCGACAACTTCGACGGCGTGCAGCAGGCGCTGGGACTGACCGAGGACCAGCTCCGCGGACTGGCGCGCAACTCCTTCCGGGCCGCGTTCCTGGAGGACGACGAGCCCCGCCGGGCGCGGTACCTCGCCGAGGTGGAGGCGTACGCCTTCGGTACGGAGTAGGACCGGCTCACCCCCGGTCCGACGGCCTCGCCAGTCCGAACGTCGACCGCGACGCCCGGCGGCGGCCCGCTCCCACCGGGATCGCGGCCACCGGCTGCTCCGGAGCGCCCACCTGGGGGACCAGGGACGCCGCGGCCCCCTTGCCCGCGAGGACCGCGGCGGGGGCGCCGCCGCGGCGGCGGATCGAGCCGGGGACCAGCGGACGGCCGGCGGCGCGGCGGGCGACCGCGGCCATGGGGGCGGCGACGAGCAGGAGCAGGGAGCAGAGGACCAGCCCCATCCCCGGGTAGCCGAAGCGTGCGGAGAGCAGGGAGCCGGCGACCGGGCCGCAGGCCGTGCCCAGCGAGGACACCGAGCCGACCGTCACGGCCCAGCGGCCGTGCGGGTCGAGGGAGGCCGCCATGCCCAGGAGGTAGGAGAGGACGACCGGGTAGACGGCGTTCCAGAGGACCTCGCCGGTCGCGAAGGCGGCGAGGCCCCCGGCGGCCGAGCTCAACAGCACGCACCCCGCGATGACCACCGTGCCCACCCCGATCGGAACCGCGCGGCCCAGCCGCGAGCCGAGTGCCCCCGCGGCCGTGACTCCGAGGAGCCCTGCGCCGAGCGCCGTCGCGAAGACCGCGCCGACGGTGACCTCGGAGAGGCCGGCCTGGGTGAGCCCGATGCGCCCGCTCACCCCCCAGAGCGCGTTCTGCGCGAGGGACCAGCACAGGATGCTGCCGGCGAGCACGGCACCGGTCCGCCGGTAGGGCAGGGGGCCCCGGGACGTCGCGGCGGCCCCGCGCACCGTGCGTGCGGCGCCCGGGAGCCGGTGCGTGACCGGCCACACCAGGGCCGCTGCACCGGCGATCGCGAGCAGCGGTCCGGCATGTCCGCCGCCCAGGTGCGGGAGGGTCAGGTAGAGGGCGCCGGCGGTCGCCGAGACGGAGAGCAGGCCGAGGGTGGAGGCCCGGTGCGGATCGTGTTCACCGGCGATGCCCGCCACGGCCACGGCGGTTGCGGTGCCGGAGCCGAGGCCGCCGAGGACCACGCCCGCGACCACCAGCGGTACGGAGTCGGTGGTGGTGGCGGCGCCGTATCCGACGGCCATCGCGAGGAGGCCCGCACGGGCGGCCGGGCGGGGCCCGATCCGATCGCCGCGGGCGGCGAGCGCGAAGCCGGCGGTCGAGGAGCCGAGGAGGAGGACGGAGCCGACCAGGCCCGCTTGGGCGGGGGTGACGCCGAGCCCGGCGGGGAGCCGGCCGACGACGGTGGGCAGCAGGTACGGGGCGAGGTAACCAGCGGTGAAGAGGGCGACGAGGGCGACGAGCGCCCCCGCGCCGCGCGTCCGCGCGGACATGGGCGTTCCCGGGAACAGAAGGGGGAGGGGTGGAGCGCCCGGTGGTGTGCAGGGAGCACGGGGTCGCGAGGCCATGTGTATCAAGCGGGCGAGCGGGCGGAGAAGATGGTTCCCGCTGGTTTACGGTGTGATCTGGGTCACTTATTGTTTGGGATGGCGATTGAGGGGTATCTCAAGCGCTTCCTGCTGCATCCCATCCGTCACCGGCCCCCCATCGGGCACACTGATCTGATCCGCACCACGACCGGGGAGCCTGCCGTGACCACAGCAAAGGGAGAGCAGTCGCAACACGACGCCGGGGTCGACCCGTTGGTGTGCCTGCGCGAGCCCACCGACCCCGCCTGCGACGTCTTCCTGACCGGCACGGTCTTCCTCGACATCATCTTCACCGGCCTGGACAGCGCCCCGGTCCGCGGCACCGAGTCCTGGGCCAGGGGCATGGGCTCCAGTCCCGGCGGGGTCGCCAACATGGCCACCGCCCTCGCCCGGCTCGGCCTGCGGACCTCCCTCGCCGCGGCCTTCGGCGACGACCACTACGGCGAGTACTGCTGGGACGCCCTGGAACAGGGGGAGGGGATCGACCTGTCGCTCTCCCGCACGGTCCCCGGCTGGCACTCGCCGGTCACCGTCTCCATGGCCTACGAGGGCGAGCGCACGATGGTCTCCCACGGCCACGAAGCCCCGCCGCTCGACGACGCCCTGCCCGCCTATCCGCCGCACGCGCGTGCGGCCGTCGCCTCCCTCGTGCCCGGCCGTCCCGAGGAGTGGGTCGCCCAGGCCGCCCGCGGCGGGGCCAAGGTCTTCGCCGACGTCGGCTGGGACGACACCGGCCGCTGGGACCTGGCCGGCCTCGGCGACCTCCAGCACTGCGAGGCCTTCCTCCCCAATGCCGCCGAGGCGATGCGCTACACCCGCACCGACTGCCCCCGGGCCGCCGCCCGCGCCCTCGCCGACAAGGTCCGCTACGCCGTGGTCACCCTCGGCCCCGAGGGCGCCTATGCCGTCGACGCCGCCACCGGCGAGACCGCCGAGGTCCCCGCGATCAGGGTCGCCGCCCTCGATCCGACCGGTGCCGGGGACGTCTTCGTCGCCGGATTCGTCACCGGCACCCTCGCCGACTGGCCACTCGCCGACCGGCTGGCCTTCGCGGGACTGACCGCGGCCCTGTCCGTCCAGGAATTCGGCGGCTCGCTCTCGGCCCCCACCTGGGGCGAGATCGCCGCCTGGTGGCAGCACGTCCAGGGGCACGCCCAGCAGGACCCGGAGGCGCTCCGCGGCCGGTACGCCTTCCTGGAGCGGCTCCTGCCCGCCCCCGCCCGCTCCTGGCCGCTGCGCAGGGCGGTGCCGACGATCGGCTTCCGCGCGGCCACCTCCTGACCACCGGGCGCGGTAAACCGCTACGGGCACGGCGGCGCCTGGTCGTAGGCTGGTAGCCGAGAGGTTGTCGAGCAGCGAGAACCGCGCAACGGGAGGTACCTGCAGGCCACAGTGCCGGCCCATGACGCAGACACCCACAGCCCACGACGGAGCGCCCCAGGACGGGGCGCCCGGACAGGCCCGCGCCCACTTCACCGTTCCCGCGAAGCACCCGATGGTGACCCTGCTCGGCTCAGGCGACGCCCTGCTCCGCGTGATCGAGCGGTCGTTCCCCCGGACGGACATCCACGTCCGGGGCAACCAGGTCAGCGCGGTCGGAGACGCGGCGGAAGTCGCCCTGATCCAGCGCCTGTTCGATGAGATGATGCTGGTGCTCCGCACCGGTCAGCCGATGACGGAGGACGCAGTGGAACGCTCGATCGCCATGCTCAGGGCGAGCGAGAACGGATCGGCGGAGGGCGGGGAGGAGACTCCCGCCGAGGTGCTCACGCAGAACATCCTCTCCAGCCGGGGACGCACCATCCGTCCCAAGACGCTCAACCAGAAGAGGTACGTCGACGCGATCGACAAGCACACGATCGTCTTCGGCATCGGTCCCGCCGGTACCGGCAAGACCTATCTCGCCATGGCGAAGGCGGTCCAGGCCCTGCAGTCCAAGCAGGTCACCCGGATCATCCTGACCCGGCCCGCCGTCGAGGCGGGCGAGCGGCTCGGCTTCCTGCCGGGCACGCTCTACGAGAAGATCGACCCCTATCTGCGGCCGCTCTACGACGCCCTGCACGACATGCTCGACCCCGACTCGATCCCCAAGCTGATGACGAACGGGACGATCGAGGTCGCCCCCCTGGCGTACATGCGGGGCCGGACCCTGAACGACGCGTTCATCATCCTCGACGAGGCGCAGAACACGAACCCCGAGCAGATGAAGATGTTCCTCACCCGCCTCGGCTTCGACTCGAAGATCGTCATCACCGGTGACGTCACCCAGGTCGACCTGCCGAACGGGACGAAGAGCGGCCTGCGACAGGTCCGCGACATCCTGGACGGTGTCCCGGACGTGCACTTCTCGACGCTCACGTCGCAGGATGTCGTTCGGCACAAGCTCGTCGGCCGTATCGTCGACGCGTACGAGCAGTACGACAACCGCAACGGGAAGTAGTAAACGAGCACCATGTCGATCGACGTCAACAACGAGTCCGGAACCGAGGTCGACGAGCAGGCGATCCTCGACATCGCCCGCTACGCGCTCGCCCGGATGCGCATCCACCCGCTCTCCGAGCTCTCGGTGATCGTCGTGGACGCGGAGGCGATGGAGCAGCTCCACATCCAGTGGATGGACCTGCCCGGGCCGACGGACGTCATGTCCTTCCCGATGGACGAACTGCGCCCGCCGTCGAAGGACGACGAGGAGCCCCCGCAGGGGCTCCTCGGCGACATCGTGCTCTGCCCCGAGGTCGCCACCCAGCAGGGCAAGGACGCCCCGACGCAGCACTCCATGGACGAGGAGCTCCAGCTGCTCACCGTCCACGGCGTGCTGCACCTGCTCGGTTACGACCACGAGGAGCCGGACGAGAAGGCCGAGATGTTCGGCCTCCAGGCGGCGATCGTCGACGGCTGGCGGGCCGAGAAGGGCCTCACCGGCCCGTCCCCGGCGCCGACCGTCTCCTGACCCCGATGGACGTTTCGCTGATCTTCGGCGCGGTCGCGCTGGTCGTCGTCGCCTGGCTCGCCGCCTGCGCCGAGGCCGGTCTCGCCCGCGTCTCCGCCTTCCGTGCCGCCGAGGCCGTACGGTCCGGGCGGCGCGGTGCCGAGAAGCTCGCCCAGGTCGCCTCCGACCCGACCCGCTATCTGAACGTGGCGCTGCTGGTCCGCGTCGCCTGTGAGATGGCGGCCGGCGTCCTCGTCACGTACGCCTGTCTCGAAGCCTTCCCGGAGACCTGGGAGGCACTGCTCGTCGCGATCGCAGTGATGGTCCTCGTCTCGTACGTGGCCGTCGGCGTCTCGCCGCGCACCATCGGCCGGCAGCACCCGCTGAACACGGCGACCACCGCGGCGTACGTGTTGCTTCCGCTGGCCCGGATCATGGGCCCGATCCCGCAACTGCTGATCCTCATCGGCAATGCGCTGACGCCGGGCAAGGGCTTCCGCAAGGGCCCCTTCGCCTCCGAGGCCGAGCTGCGGGCCATGGTCGACCTCGCCGAGCAGGAGTCGCTGATCGAGGACGAGGAGCGCCGCATGGTGCACTCGGTCTTCGAGTTGGGCGACACCCTGGTGCGCGAGGTGATGGTGCCCCGCACCGATCTGGTCTGCATCGAGCGGTACAAGACGGTCCGTCAGGCCCTCACGCTGGCGCTGCGCTCCGGTTTCTCCCGGATCCCGGTCACCGGCGAGAACGAGGACGACATCGTCGGCATCGTCTATCTGAAGGACCTGGCCCGCCGGACGCACGTCAACCGTGATTCCGAGGCCGACCTGGTGTCGACCGCGATGCGGCCCGCCGCCTTCGTCCCCGACACGAAGAACGCCGGTGACCTGCTGCGCGAGATGCAGCAGGAGCGCAACCACGTCGCCGTCGTCATCGACGAGTACGGCGGGACGGCCGGCATCGTCACCATCGAGGACATCCTGGAGGAGATCGTCGGCGAGATCACCGACGAGTACGACCGGGAACTCCCGCCCGTCGAGGAGCTCGGGGACGGCCGCTACCGGGTTACCGCCCGTCTCGACATCGGCGACCTCGGCGAGCTCTACGGCTTCGGCCCCGACGAGTACGACGACGAGGACGTGGAGACCGTCGGCGGTCTGCTCGCCAAGGCGCTCGGCCGGGTCCCGATCTCCGGCGCCAGGGCCGTGGTGGAGCTGCCGGACGGGCGTTCCCTGCGGCTGACGGCCGAGTCCCCGGCCGGCCGCCGGAACAAGATCGTCACCGTGCTCGTGGAACCGCTGGAACCGGAGGAGGCGCCGGAATGACCCCCGACGAGCTGCGGACCTTCTGTCTGGACTTCAACGACGCGACGGAGGAGTTCCCGTTTGACCAGGAGACCTCCGTCTTCAAGGTCGCCGGGAAGATGTTCGCGCTGTCGGCGTTCGACGCCGTGCCGCTGCGGGTCAACCTCAAGTGCGATCCGGACGAGGCCGTGCGGCTCCGTGAGGAGCACCCGGCGATCATCCCCGGTTGGCACATGAACAAGCGGCACTGGAACACGGTGACCGTGGGAGAGCTCCCGGACCGGATGGTCCGGGAGCTCGTCGAGGACTCGTACGACCTGGTCGTCGCCGGTCTTCCGAAGGCGGTACGACTCCGGCTCGACCGGTCCTGAGGAGGACAGGGGCGGGCCCGACGGGCACGGTCCTCAGGCCCGCTTGCGCAGCCCGAGGGCGATGAGCAGCGCCGCGCCGAGCACGATCACCGCGTCGAGGGCGATCACCGAGCGGACGCCCGCGAACAGTTCCGGGTCGGTGGTGGCGAGCACGCCCAGCAACGGGATGCCGACGGTCAGACCGACCTGCTGGGTGGTGGTGACCAGGCCGGTGGCGAGCCCCTGCTCCTCGTTGCGGACCCCCGAGGTGACGGTCACGCCGTACGAGACGATCGCGCCGAGGTGCAGCATCGACCCCAGGGAGAGGGCGACGGTCACCAGGACCGCGCCCGACTCCCGTCCGATGCCGAGCAGCGCGGCGGTGAGCAGGCCCTGTCCGGCCAGCGAGAGCACCAGGGTCCGGTGGGCGCCGAGCCGGTCGATCACCTTCGGGGTGAGCACGCCGGCCAGGGCCGAGCACGCGCCCTGGACGCCGAAGACGATGCCGGAGGCGAAGGCCGAAAGGCCCAGCGTCCCCTGGAGGTACAGGGTCAGGACGAAGACGATCGTCGACATCATCGCGAAGGTGACCAGACCGCCCAGGTTACCGAGGGCGACGGTGCGGCGGCGCAGCATCGGCAGCGAGACCAGCGGGGCCGGGTGCCAAGACTCGACGAGGCCGAAGGCCACGAGCAGCAGTACGCCGAGGACCAGGGCGACGAGGACGTCCGTACCGCCGAAGCCGCGCTCGGCCGCCGTCGTCAGTGCGTAGATCAGGAAGAGCAGACCGCCGGTGACGGTCATCGCACCGGGCACGTCGAGGCGGGGCCGCTCGGGGGTGCGGGACTCGGGGAGCAGGCCCGGGGCGAGCGGCAGCACGACCACGGTGAAGACGACGAGCAGGGCCATCGTGGACCGCCAGCCGAGCGTGTCGGTCATGACGCCGCCCAGCACCATGCCCACGGTGAAGCCGAGGGAGAGCAGGGTGCCGGAGATGCCGAGCGCCCGCGCGCGCAGCGGTCCCTCGGGAAAGACGGTGGTGAGCAGCGCCATGCCGGTCGGCACGATCGCCGCCGCGCCGAGGCCCTGGAGGGCGCGGCCGGCGAGGAAGGCGCCGGGACTCCAGGCCAGGGCGGCGAGCAGGGAGGCGGCGCCGAAGAGGGCCAGGCCGGTGAGGAAGAGCTTCTTGCGGCCGAAGAGGTCGCCGATCCGGCCGAAGAGCAGCAGGAACCCGCCGGAGGGCAGGGCGAAGGCGGTGACCGCCCACTGGAGGCCGGACGGGTCGAAGCGGAGGTCCGCGCCGAGGACGGGCAGGGCGACGTTCAGGACGGAGAAGTCGAGCGCCACCATGAATTGGGCGGCGCACAGGACGAAGAGGACGAGCCGGTCACGGCCGGAGAGGGCCGGGGGTGCGGCGGGAGCGGTGCGGGATGCGGGTGGGGAGGTCGTCGTTGCCATGGCCCCACCCTCGGCGGACGGGAACAAAGCAGGGGAGCGAGTACTTATCCTGTTGGTCGTACCACCAGGCGTCCAGGGGGAGGAAGCGCACGTGGCCACCGCTCTCGAGAGCACCAGCGCGAAGCAGCACCGGTTGGCCGAACTGCGCGGCTTCCTGATGAGCCGTCGGGCCCGGGTGAGCCCGGCCGAGGCGGGCCTTCCGGACGGGGGCGCGCGTCGCCGCACCCCGGGGCTGCGGCGCGAGGAGGTCGCCGTCCTCGCGGGGGTCGGGGTCTCCTGGTACCAGTGGCTGGAGCAGGGGCGGGACATCACGGTCTCCCCGCAGGTCCTGGACTCGGTGGCCCGGGTGCTGCGGCTGAGTCCGGCCGAGCGCCGCCATCTGTACGTCCTGGCCGGGCTGAACCCGCCGGCCCCGGAGGCCGCGCCGGAGGACCGGGACATGTGCGACGGGCTGCGGCGGTTGATCGATGCGTGGATGCCGTTCCCGGCGCACATCATGGACGCGTACTGGAACACCGTCATGTACAACGAGGCGGCGGCCGTCGTGCTGGGGATGCGGCCGGAGATCTCCCAGAACTGCCTGATCGACTTCTTCACGGACCCGCTGTACCGCTCGCGGATGGGGCACTGGGAGGAACTCGCGCCGAGGGTCGTCGCACAGTTCCGTTCGGCCTGCTCCGAATGCCCGGACGACGAGGGCTTCCAGGCGGTGGTCGACGCGGCCGTGGAAGCGAGCCCGGAGTTCGCGGAACTGTGGGGGCGGCGGGACGTCCTGCCGGGCGGTCAGAACCGCAAGGAGATGGAGCACCCGTTGGTCGGCACGCTGGTCGTCGAGGCGACCCAGCTCAGGGTCCCGGCCCGGCCGGACCTCGTCATCGTGATGCACACCCCGCTCCCGGAGGCGAGCACGGCCGAGAAGCTGGAGTGGCTGGTCTCCCCGGCGGGGCGTCGAGGGGCGATGTACCCGGTCGCGGGTTGAGCGCGGATCCGTTGTGATCTTGTTGCAGGTCCGTTGTGGGGGCCTCTATATCCTCGTCGTCCGGTCGTCCGGTCGTCCCCGGGGAAGGGTCGGACGACGTGCCCCGTTTCCTGTGCTTAAGAGGTGTCCCACCATGCGTGCTCGTATCAGCAGAGGCGTCGCAGCCGTTCTCGCCGTCTCCGCGCTCTCGCTGACCGCGGCCTGCGGCGGCGGGGCGGAGGACGAGGCCGCGAAGGGCGGTGCCGACGCGCCCGCGGCTCCGTCCGCGACTTCTGCCGAGCCCACCCCCGAGGCGCCGGCCGCGCCGCTGACGGAGGCCCAGATGAAGGCCGCCCTGTTGGAGTTGAAGGACCTGCCGTCGGGTTGGAAGACCACGAAGCACGAGGAGTCCACGGGCGGGTACAAGACCGACAAGGCCGAGTGCCAGGACCTGGCCGGGATGCTGGGCAGCAACTCGATCGCCGACACCGCGAAGGGGCCGAGCGCCGGCTTCGTCATCGGGAACAACGCATCGGAGATCAGCGAGCAGGTCGTGACCTTCGAGGGCACCGGGGCGGCCGACTACGTCACCAGGCTCTCCGCGGCGCTGGACGCGTGCAAGGAGATGACGGTCGAGGCCGACGGCCAGAAGATGAAGCTCACGGTGAAGAAGGGCACCGCGCCGCAGGGTCTGGAGCAGGGGATCGCCTTCACGCTGGGCCTCGAGGTCCTCCCCGGCATCACGATCGAGCCGAACTTCGTGATCGGCAGCCAGGGCACCGGGGTGTTCCGCTTCATGCTGCTCGCGGACTCCGCCTCCGCCAAGAAGGACTTCGACGCGCTCGGCAAGCTGGCCACCGACAAGTTCGTGAAGGCCGTCCAGGGCTGAGCCCGGACCGGGGCCCCGTACCGCATCCGCCCGGCCTATCCTCTGATCATGACTCTCCACCGCGAGCACGGCGACCTCGGCGCCGAGGACCTCAAGATCATCACTTTGGCGCGGAGCGCCCGCGCCCGCAACGGCGTGCCCGAGGGGGCGGCCGTGCGCGACGAGACGGGCCGCACCTATGTGGCCGGGACCGTGGACCTGGAGTCGCTCAAGCTGAGCGCGCTGCAGACCGCGGTCGCGATGGCGGTGGCGAGCGGGGCCGAGTCCCTGGAGGCCGCTGCCGTCGTGTCCACCGCGGAGGCGGCGTCCGACGCGGACCGCGCGGCGGTGCGGGACCTCGGCGGGCCGGAGACGCCGGTGCTGCTGGCGGGCCCGGACGGACAGTTGCGCGCGGCGGTCACCGCGGGCTGAGCCGGCGGCGCTTCGGCGGCGAGAACGGGGCGGTGGGGGGCGGGCGGCGGGCCGGGCGCCCCCCCCGGGGTTGGGTTTTGTGGAAAACGGGGGCTTGTAATTGCGTTTTGGTGCGGCGGG